>WFQD01000246.1 GCA_015487265.1 Sulfurimonas sp.
AGATGTGTATAAGAGACAGGTGTTGCAGTGATGGATAAATATATTTTTGAATATTACAAAAATAAGCTTATAAAAGAGGGGAAAATTGCCCCAAATATAGAAGTTGTAGAATCAAAATTATTTCCACCAACTGCATAGAGAAACAATTACGAGATGATTTTAATGAAGGGATTCATGCACTTCGTAAAACAGGTCGTTATGATGCAATTTATAAATTTTATTCAGAAAAATATTTCAAAAAAAGAAGATAGGGTGCTTTTGAAAAAACTTAATCTCTCAAAACAACTGCTTAAGTCGGTACTGACAATTTACTTTGTGATTACGATTTTAATTACTGCTTTGCATCTCTACATAGATTACAGTTACACAAAAATGCATATAAAAGATGACTTACAAAGTATAGCCAATATTTTTAAACCTGCCCTGCAGACTGCTTTGTGGGATTTGAATGATGCACAATTAGAAGCGATTGCTGATGGTGCCTTGCAAGAGCCACTTGTTTATAAAATAGTCGTAAAAGATGAGAAAGGGAGAGTCCTTGTCAAAAAAGTTTCCAAACAATTTCCAAAGGAGAAAACTTTTGATGAGAGCCTTGCGTTTTCTTTTCCCATATACCAAGAGTTTAACAACTTACATATTCATCTTGCTGATGTTGTGATATACTCAGACAATATAGCGATTTTTAATCGTCTCAAAGTCAATTTTGGTATGATTGTTGTGAATGCTTTTGTTAAAAGTGTTGTGTTGATTTTACTGTTTATTGTTGCGTTTCGTCGAAGACTGGAACAACCCCTGCAAGCTCTGACAAAGAGAATAGAGACATTAGATTGGGAAAATAAATATAATCGTGTGATTAATGTAGAGTTGATGTATGAAAATGAACTCTCTATTTTACAAGCAAAATTTAATGAGTTGCTTGCAAAAATATCGAGCGAAGAAGAGCAAAGATTTGCACTCATAGAAAAACAGAAAATGCAGTTGGAGTATGATGTGCTTCAAAGAACCCAAGAACTTGAAGCACTCAATCAAAAACTGCAGACACTTGCAAAAACAGACACCCTTACGCAACTCTACAATAGAGCAAAAATAGATGAGACTCTTGCTATTCAGCTCAAAGATTTCCATCGAAATGGTAGAATTTTTTCTGTGATAATGGTCGATATAGATTTTTTCAAACAAGTAAACGATGAGTATGGACACCTTGTGGGTGATACTGTCTTAAAAACAATAGCAAATCTCCTTAAGAAGAATATACGAGAGACAGATGTTGTCGGCAGATGGGGTGGTGAAGAGTTTTTGATCATCTGCGAAGCCACTAACAAAGAGGGGGCTTTTACTCTTGCTGAGAATATTCGTAAGATTATTGAGCACTATGAATTTGAAGCAGTTGGCCATAAAACAGCAAGTTTTGGTGTTGCACAAATAGAAAAAGAGTTTAGAGTTGAAGACCTCATTAAAGCAGTGGATGATGCCTTATATGAAGCAAAAACGAGTGGACGTAACAAAACTGTGCAGGCATAATAATTTTGATGAAAATGGGTATAATACCGTTTATAATTCTAAAGGAATAGTATGCAAACTTTAAAAAAACTTCCCATAGGAATACAAACATTTAGAAAAATCATAGAAGATGATTATCTTTATATAGATAAAACAGGGATTGCTTATGATTTAATCACAAAAGAGAGCCAATACATATTTCTCTCTCGACCGAGAAGATTTGGTAAGTCGCTTTTTTTAGATACTTTGCATAATATTTTTGAAGGAAATAAAGAACTATTTGAAGGTTTGGCTATTGATGATAAATGGGATTGGAAAATGCAATACCCTGTTATTAAAATAGATTTTTTTGGAGACTTGCGTTCACCTGAAGCTTTAAAAACAAATATATTGGCAATGCTGAAATCAAACCAAAAAAGATTAGGTGTAGAGTGTAATGAGACAAGTGTAGGAATGTGTTTAGCTGAACTGATAGAACTCACTTATGAAAAGTACAATCAACAAGTAGTGGTGCTTATAGATGAGTACGATAAAGCAATACTAGACAACCTAGACCAAATGGAAGTAGCAAGAGAAAACCGAGAAATTATCAAAGGTTTATACACAGTTTTAAAAGCAAGTGACCCTTACTTGAAGTTTGTATTTTTAACGGGTGTTTCAAAGTTTTCAAAAGCCTCTATCTTTAGTGGACTCAATATGCTAGAAGATATAAGTCTCAATCGACATTATGGAAATATATGTGGCTATACTCAAGAAGATGTAGAAACTACTTTTTTACCTTATCTAAAAGGGGTGGATTTAGAAAAAGTAAAAGCTTGGTACAATGGGTATAACTTTTTAAAAGATGATGTTTATAACCCTTTTGATATGCTTCTTTTTATTAAACATGAGTTTAAATACTCAAACTATTGGTTTAGTACGGGAACCCCCACTTTTCTTGTAAAACTCATAGAAAAAAATAGTTACTTTTTACCAAAATTATCAAACTTGATAGTTGATGAAAAACTTCTTGATAGCTTTGACATTGACAATATTGATTTAGAAGTTATTTTGTATCAAGCAGGATATTTGACTATTGATGAGATGAGACAAACAAGAAGAGGAAGAATAGAGTATAAACTAAAACTCCCAAATGAAGAGGTAAAAGCCTCGTTTAGTGATGTGGTTATAGATGGTCTCACAAAACAAAAAACTGAGAAATTAAGATTTCAAGACACTATTTATGATGCTTTGATAGATAATGATTTAGAGTTGTTGGAAAAATCTTTAAAATCAATGTTTGCATCCATCCCTTACAATAACTACACAAAAAATGAGATACAACATTATGAAGGGTTTTATGCAAGCATTATTTATGTTTACTTCCAAAGTTTAGGGCTGAGAATTATAGGTGAAGATGTAACGAATAAAGGTCGTATAGATTTAACTGTTTTTATAGAAAACTTTATTTACATTATAGAGTTTAAAGTTGGCAGTGAGGATGCTTTAAAACAAATCAAAGAGAAAAGTTATGCTAGTAAATATCAAAACCAAAATAAAGAGATCTATTTAGTTGGAATAAATTTTGATGAAGAAGAGAAAAATATTAGTGCATTTTCATGGGAAAAGATATAACTGACACTTTTTACACTCACTCAAAACGTAGTAAAAGTGCTGCTACAAAAAAGCAAACTGCCCCAAAAAAAGTTGTAAGTGTGGCAATATAAAGAGAAAACTGATTGACTTCAGGGGTGTAGGCACTATAAAGAGCAGAAATCATAAAAAAAACTGACCCTAAGATGTTTATCCAAACTATCCACCATGTTATGCTTTGAAAAGCTTTTATTTTCACATCGTGATAGATTTCTAAATACCCAAAAAAAGAAGAAGTCAAGAAGAGAATGGAGCCTAAAATATTGGGGAGCCATACGAGCAAGTTTAATGTTTCTATGCTTAAGCTAGAAAATATAGCAACAAATGTTGAGAGATTAAAGAGGAGTGTTCCAATAAACTGCGTACTACTCGATAAAAATCCCATATTGCGTGGTCGCCAACGCCACCAGAACCAAACAGGGTGTTTATGGTAAAGATGTGGTAGATGTGAAATATCATAGTTAATGGACTCAAGATATTGTAAATATGCTGCTGAGGTAAAGAAAATAGAGCCCGTAAAATAGAGTGCTCCTATGCTGAGTGGAGAAAAGAGAGTAGTAAACCACAGGGAAAAGAAAGAGGCAAAAGCAAAGAAAAAAGAGCCTATCATAAAAAGACTAGAAATCCATAGTGAAATAGCTTTTTTAGAGTGAAAGAGTGATTTTCTGAGTTCTCTTGAGGTATAAAAAACTTTGCCATGTTCTATAGCATGGGCAATAAATGGTCCTAATTTTTTATAGTGCATAGTATTTCTTTTTTTGACGAATTATAGCTAAAAGATTTAACAAAAAGTGCTATGATATAAAAAAAATTTGGAGTCTATACATGTTACATAAACGCACCCATGAAGAAATTATTGCTCAAAAAGAGGACGACCCTGTTTATGGAGGCAGAGGTCTCGCTCACCAAGCCCCAAAATATAATATGCCAACCGAAGAGATGAAACCACGTGATGCTTACCAACTTGTCCATGATGAACTCATGCTCGATGGCAATTCACGACTCAATCTTGCGACTTTTGTGACGACATGGATTGAGCCAGAAGCACAGCAACTTATGAGCGAAACCTTTGACAAAAATATGATAGACAAAGATGAATACCCGCAAACTGCAGAGATCGAAAAACGGTGTGTCAATATTATTTCTGATCTTTTTCATGCCCAGACAAATGATGAAAAAGAGGCTTGTGGTTGCTCTACCATAGGGTCAAGTGAAGCGGCAATGCTTTGTGGGATGGCGATGCAATGGAACTGGCGTAACAAACGCAGGGCAGAGGGCAAAGATATCAGTAAACCAAATATGGTTGTGAGTAGTGATGTACAGGTATGTTGGGAGAAATTTTTTGTTTATTGGGACATTGAAATGAAAGTAGTGCCTATGAGTAAAGAGGATAATTTCTTATTTCAACCCCATAAAGCGGTAGAATTATGTGATGAAAATACCATTGGAGTTTTAGGAATTTTAGGCACCACATACACAGGTGAGTACCAAAACATCAAACTTCTTGATGCCTTAATGGAAGAGTATAACCAAAAAACTGGTTATGATATTCCTATTCATGTGGATGCTGCAAGTGGTGGATTTATCGCACCATTTATAGAGCCTGAATTAGAGTGGGATTTTCGCTTAAAATGGGTAAAGTCTATTAATGTTTCGGGACATAAGTTTGGGCTTGTTGCTCCGGGTGTGGGTTGGGCTTTATGGAAAGATTGGTCGCTACTTCCTGAGGAACTTATATTTCATGTAAATTATCTTGGTGGCGATATGCCAACCTTTGCACTCAATTTTTCTCGTCCTGGGTCACAAGTCATTGCACAGTACTACAACTTTATCCGTCTCGGTTCTGAGGGGTACAGAAAAGTGCATCAAGCATGTTTAGATGTGAGTGTGTTCCTTCAAAACGAGTTAGAAAAAACAGGTCTATTTGAGACGATTATTAGCGATATTCGTATGCCTCTTCTTGCATTTGGACTTAAAGGCGAACACTCTTTTAGTGTCTATCAAATCTCCGATAAACTCCGTTACCATGGTTGGCAAGTTCCTGCATACACACTCGCACAAAATTGCGAAGATGTGTCGATTTTAAGAATTGTTGTTAAAGAGGGCTTTGATTATGACCTTGCAAGCCTTTTGTTAAAGCATCTTCTTGAAGCAGTACAACTCTTAGAAAAAGAGCAAGAGATTCCACTTCCATCCAAAAGTAGTACGAAGGTCTGTTAATAGTATTTGAGCAGACCTTTCTTTTTAACTCTCAAACGTATCAAAAGCGACTTTTGCATTTCCCATAACTGCACTTGATTGTGCATGTTTGACTATCTTGACAAGGTAAGCAAGCTCTTCTTTTGTGAGTCCCATTTTTTTAAGCATTTTTGTTTGCTCGGCACTGCATTCCTCACTTCCAAGAGTAATAGAAGTCGCAAGTGCGAGCATGAGAGATGTTTTTTTGTCAAATGGATTTTTTTCATCTTGCATACTAAACTTACTACTCATAGCTTGTTCTACTAAAAAACGAGGGTCAATTGCTTTTGCACTATGTAAGCTTTGTGGCAAAGCTCCCATTTTTTCTATCATCATTGTTTCTACTTGTTCTGGTGTGAC
>WFQD01000247.1 GCA_015487265.1 Sulfurimonas sp.
AACACTACCCGCATTACAAATAAGGCAAAAAAAAAGCCCCACCTCTAAAAAAGAGGCAGAGCTTTCAGTGTTAAGCGAGGGAGCTACCCTCAAGTATTAATCTTGTTTCGGAAAAATTATACCATAAAACTATTATTTTTTCAATTTCGCCTGCTCGAGTTCCCAATACTCCATCGCAAAACTCTCTTTTTCACTTATACTTTTGTATCCACCGAGCTTATCGGCACGAAGTACTGCAAGCATCGTGTGTTCAACTATATCGTAGATGATTTTTGCTTCTTCACGAGTACGCCCAAAACTCACAACTGCAAGATTTTTAATAATCATATAATTTGGCGCAGGATTGAGCATCATCTCATCTGTTGCATACTTTTTAAAATACTCTTCATACGCTGTAACATAGCGATCCAGACCGCCGATGAGATTTGTGTCCTCCATAATAAGCGGTACCCTTTTTGTACGGATAATATGTTCAGGTGTAAGCACTCCACGCGATGCAAACTCTCGCAAATTTTGCTGGCTTGCATAAAAAGCGGCAAGGGGTGTTTGGTTGATTGCAATATGCACATCATGCCCTTTGTATTCACTCATCGTATTGACCACACGTGCTATATCACAATCGCTATGAACATACTTATGAGCTATCTCCACTGTTGCATGCTCATCTAAAAATTGCTCCGCTTTACTCACTGCATCAATCATCTTGGTATAAGAAACTTTGGCATCATCATCAAAAGTAAAGATGCCATGATTGTGTAAAATAATCCCACCAATAGAGTTCCAATCAAGATTTTTAGTCATCTCGTACACTTTGTGTGCAAGCTCAAACCCGGGCATCACATAATCTACAATTAAAAAGTCCGGAAAAAGTTTAACAATGTGTTCATCACCATCCACAGAGTTTGAGATCGTAACAATCGCATCGGCATGGGTATGATCTACAAACTTAAAAGGGATTATCGCATGGAGGATTGCTTCAACTGAAGGGTTTGGTGCCGAGGAGTTTAACATCGCTGCATGTTGACGAGCAACCATCTCAGCATCACTCAAGTGCTCCTCTTTTGCCATCTCGCGCAAGGCATCCAAACGTACAGGGGCAAACCCTTCTGCTTTAATATCAGCAAGATTCCAGCCACTCCCCTTGACATGAAGCACATCAACACCGTCAATGTCACCTTTAACAGAGGTGTTGCCACCCCCATGAAGTACAAGTTCATCGTTTAAGCCTAAAAGGTTGGACGTATAAACCCGTAAATCAAGGTTACTTTTACATTTTGCCGCTTCTTTGTCTCTATATAAATTATCCATCTTTTATCCTAAAATTTCAAGTTCATCTGTGTACTTATCATCGCAAAACGGCTCATAGCTTGACTTATAGATAGCATAGTGTGCTGATGCTTTATGTCCATCGAGTGCTGCCTCATCACGCCATGTCTCTACCGCCATAAATCTGCGTCTATCGTTTTCATATTGAAATATCTCATAAAAAAGGCATCCATCTTCTGCCTTACTCGGCTCAACCATGGCACCAAGAAGCTCTTTCATCTTCTCTTCACACCCCTCTTTGGCTACAAACGTTACACTTTTTGTTATTGTCATACAAATCCCCAATTGTTTTTAGAAGTGATTATAGCAAACTTTTAGATACGATTACACTAATAAATGAGTATCTTGAAGGATTTTGTAGGTAAAACCAACAAGATTTAGGCTTAGAAATTTGATATGTTATATATCAACCTTATATCATACTCATTTAGTGATGCACCGAGACGACATCTGAAGATTGGTTATAAAAGTGTAGCTCTTTAAAAATGGCCGAAACAGTTCCACCATCACCATAGCGATTGATGTAGACACCTGCTTTATAATAGTTTTGTTCATTTTCCCAGTAGGTAACATTTACACTTCTTTTTAGCTCTCTATTGATAATGATGTCCATAATATTATTCTTTATATGTACCTCTGCCGTAAAATAACTACTCGGACGTGCACCCAAATCAACATATTCATAAACTTTGGGAGTGTATGGGTCACTTATTATAATGACTGCCCAAAGATGGTCATACAGATTTTGTCTATCCCTTTCCCAAAAAAGTCGTAAAAGAGGGTAGTTAAATCCATCAGGTCTTCCGTGTATTTGCATCCATGTGTATGAGTTAACACCTAGTTTTGGCTTGAGACATTTGAGTGTTGCCACCCAATAGTGTCCCTCTGTATCTGCAGTACTCCATGTAGCAGGTTGTTCTTTTAGCTCACTACGAACTTTGTATGTATTTACTATTTTAGTGATACTAAAGTGTAAATTTCCTTCTCCATCGGCATAAAACTGTGGGAATTTCTTATTAGCAAATTCTCCAGGTTCTACAGTTAAGTTATTACTATCTGCTGTATCACCTTTGTCTTTATATATTTGTAATCGACTTTGGTCAAGAACTGATTTAAATTTGTCATAAGCATAGGGTGTAAAACTACTATTTACATCATACACAGGGATAGAATCATATTCTAAATCAGGGTCAACGCTCTTGGGTGGTTGTTTACGATCACAACCACTTACGAGAATGATGAAAACCAACAGAAGAAGAGAAAATTTCACTTTTTATCCTTTACGATATTTGAACTAAGGTCAGGTGGAGCCCATGAAGCATCTTTTGGAGTTCTATAAACTTGCCCCCATTTATGCTTTTTAAGATTAACATTATACACTACATTTGTGATAAGGTTGTCGTGACTGCTACCACCATGGAAATTGACGTCAACTTCAGTGTATAAATTATCAATGCTATTGTAGGCACTTGCCCATTGAAAGGCAATATGGCGGATATGTTTTACGGAGATGTTTTTCAATGTAATATGAAAACTTTTATTTAAACGCAGGTATCCATTTCCTTTTTTTCCTTTGTTTATTGCTCCATCTATATTTATATTTTCTCCATCACAACGATAACAACGCTCAAATACAAGTGGGTTTGAACCGCTATTTTTGATGTTTATATTTTGAAGATGCACATAGGAAGTGTAGAGCAGATGCAAGGTGTCAATCATGAGATCTTTCCGGCTGTTTTCATAGATATAGTTATATTTTTCACTTTTATAAATAGAATCAAAAGTGATATTTTTAAGTGTGATGTCTGTTATCGGTGTTAGTCTGTAAATAGAAGCACCTTTGTCTATGAGGCTTTTTACACGAAAACTTGTTGTGAGCAGAGGCTTTTCATACTTTGCAACTTCTACTATCTCTGAGCGGAGTTTTGGGTACTTCTTATACCATTGTTGTGAACCTAAAACATTGTGAACATAGTTGTAGTCATTGTTCTCTTCTATGAGAAGCAAAGTTTTTGCTCCAAGCGGCTCTTTTGATATGATTTTTGTTTTAATACGCCCATACATCGATTCTAAGGTTTTCCCAACATACTCACTGCGTTTACCAGAGATACTCATTACGCTTTTATATGTTTCTTTAAGATGTGAAAGAAATGTAGTCTGGTTTCCCACTAATGCAATATGACTGCGGTTAATAAATAGCGGTTCATAGATATCGAGTGTGCCTTTTGGGAGGATGATAGTCGTTCCATCTTTAACTGTTGCAATGAGATGATTAAGTGCTTTTGCATCATCTTTACCATCATCTGTTGCTGCATGAAAAATAATACTCTTGGTTGGTTCATAGTTGGCTTTAAAAATATTGACATCAGGCAGTTTAAAAATATGTGTATAGAGTGTCAATATAAAAAAGAGGAAAAGTCCAATGTAAAAGTACATACGATATGGTGCATAGAAACGGTAAATGGGGTATTGTATCAAATGAGCATCCTTTGAAGCATTTTGTTCTTCTCCCGATTTTGACCATTTTTGGTCTGCGAGATTAAAGTAAGATCTGATTTTAATGAAAGCACCTACCCATTGGCTATAGAGCATTAATGGAAGAGTAAGCATAGAGACGCGATGACCATAATAGACAAAAATGCTCATTTGTACCAACCTTACTAAAATAATCCATGAAAAATATAATGGAAGATAAACAAAGTTTACAAATATTGTTAAGAAAAATGCAGCTGTTACCCCTACAAGTGAAGTCCACATCAGAAGGAGTTGATCATATAAAAGATACTTAATAAAAAATGGTTGATTTTTCAAAGCTAAAGCACGTTTATTGTTACGGAGAGTATTTCCATACCATCTATATGGTAATGTGCGGCTCACTTCTAAAAATGGGGCATCTCTGCTTTCTAGGGAATATACAAGAATATCTGGTAAATAGAGCATATTGTAGTTGCTCTTCATCAAATGGTACCATGAACTTTTATCATCACCCATTAAAAAACGAAATTTTCCATACGAGGGGTCGATAATGATATCATGTTCTATAGTAGAGATAAAATCTTCTGAAATTATGGCACTTGTACGAAATATAGAAAAGCGTCCAGTAAGTGTCATAACTCTTTTTGAGAGCGATTGTGATTGAAAAAGGACATGACGTTGTGCAAACTTGAGATTGAACCACTCTTTGTACCAATTTGATTTTGAGTTGATATATGCGACCTCATTTGTTGTAACAGCTCCAAGATTTTTATCCAGAGCAAAGAATGGCAGGCTTTTTTTCAAAGAATCTGGAGGTAGGTAAGTGTCCCCATCCATAAAAACGGTGAGTGTATCGTGGTAGTTGTGCCTATTGGTATCTTTTGCAACAGCACGCAGCATATGTCCCATTGCAACACGTTTTCCTTGGGATTGGTGTTGGAGGATGATAGATATGGACTCTTTGGCAGGATGTGCTTCATAAACATTACGAATAACACTATCTTCTTGAGGAGATCCTGTGGCTATAACAATAGTAGCGCTGCATTTGAGTTGATTCAGTGCGCTAAAGAGTGCTTGAAAAACTTCTGTTGTGATCCAAGCATCTTCTTTATATGAGGGAATGATAATATAGAGATGCTCAGGATAGCGTTTTGCGAGGGGAAGTGCTTTGATGGCTTTTAGATATGCAGGGTAGGTTTTTTTTGCATAGATATAGGCACGCACATAGTTTATAAGCATCAAAGAATAACGCCAGCTTCCTATAAACGCAGCGCCTATAATAATACTTTTATGCACATGCTGCATATAGGGTAGAGAGATGTAAAGCAGCGCCATTGAGAGCGAAAAGTAAAGAAATGCTGGCTTTACAAAAGATTTGTAAGCGCTCTCATGTCCAAATCGTCTCATTCATACTCTTTAAAGTAAAATGAGATTTTGCGGAAGTACTTGAAAAGCCTTTTTCGCAAACTCTGTAGAGTTTAAAAAATAAACTTTTAAATACTCGTTGAGGTAAAAATGTACAGACTGATCATCAAATACGATGCGAATAGGAATCTCATTTTGTGATATCTCTACTGTATTTGTCGTACTACCCTCTGTTATGGAGTAACCAATTCCTACGATGTGGGCATTGAAAAATTTGTTCAGGCGTTTTGAATAGACGAGGCAAGACTCTCCTAAATGGATATTATCTATTTGTGAAGAGAGTAGTTTTGTCAAAATATAAGGCTGTTGTTTTGTCTCTAATGTGAGTACATTATCACTAAACTTGACATAACTGTGTGCTTTATGGAAAATATTATGAACAAGACCATCTTCTTGTGAAAGTACGATGCTTGCATTTATCGCTTTTTGTAAGCTTGTAATCTCGTCTTTGTTGAGATTCATATCAATAATGATTTTGTCAATAAGTTTTTGCAGGGCAATTTTCTGATCTTGGCTTTTTGTATAGGCTTGATCTATTAAGAGACTCTCTTTTGTTGGAGTGTGTTGATGGTGTACTATAGCATCATATTGCGCTTTAAATGCTAAGTATTGACTTTGCATTTCACTGAATTGTTTACTTGTAATGAGATGTCTTTTGTAGAGATATACAGCTCTTTTATAATTTGACTCTGCTGCCTTTTTGACGCTTAAAATCTTCGCTTTTTCCAAGTTAGTTAAAGAGTGCATCTGTATTTTTTTTTGGATAATAGTAGCGTTGATATGTTCAAGCAGTTTTTTTGCACTACGAAGCTGTTTTTGTAGGAGTTGTTGTTGGTGTTGTTTATTTAAGAGCAGTTGCTTCTCTTCTTTTGAATCCATTTCAAAAAGGAGTTCTCCTTTTGAAACTTTTTGATTATTTTTAACGTAAATAGAAGATACAAGTCCATCTTTTGGGGCGTTGTAATTGTGAGAATTTCCGGAGATAAGTCCAGTAGAGTGTGCAACAATGAGATAGTTGTATAAAAAAGTAGCAAAAATCAGTCCAATAAACAGTAAACCAAACACAGCATATATCCAGACTCTTTTTAAAAAACTTCTGTGTATTTTTTTTGACTCTTTATCCGTTAAAGAGATAGGCTCTTTGATAGGAGAAGCAACATCCACCATAAAAAGATCACTTGAGAGATCATCAATATGATTGTAGTTACCATCTATTGCCAAAGAGGCATAGTGGCGTAAAACACGGGAATTTCTCTCTGTAATTTCAGTAATCTCGAATCCATAGAACTTATGATTTATATTGCGTAAACTCGCTTTGACATTTAAAAGAATAGAAGCACCACCTGTAGGTAGTACAAGCGTAGCATCTACTGTCTCATCAATCTTAAGCTCAAGTTCTAGATTTTCAACTTGAAAACCATTTGCAGACCAGTTGTTAAGCCGATAGCTTTTTTCTTCAATAATAACTTGAATAGGGATAGTAAGACGATGTGATTTTCGTTGGCAGTTTTCTTGGGATGTAATAGAAGTAGGTATCATTGATGTCCTTTTATAAGGAGTGAAATATCTGGAGCATTACTAAGATAAGCAATATTGCCAAGTGTTTTAAAGAGTTCTATTTTTTTGAGAGCTATTTGATATTTAAGGTCTATAAGTTGCTGGGAGAGAGTGATTATCTTATCTTCAGGATTATAGTTTAGATTTGGAATGACATTTTCCTCTATACTCTTATAGCGCTCAATCCTTTTGTGTAGAAAACGAATCTCATCTCTGTCTATTTCGATGAGCTGCTGTAAATCTGAAAAATTTTCTATGAGCTGTGTAAGCTTATTTTTAACTATGCTCTCAAAACTTTTTTGCGCGAGTTGATGGGAGTATTGTTCAAGTTTAGCAACCTTTTGTTCTTCAGAACTTGTAAAATCAAGAGGAAGTTTTCCCTCTATCCCAAGAGTATTGTACCAGCCCATCTCATCAACAACACGCCTGTGAGCATACAAACTAAGTTTTACATTGTCACTGTAAGAAGGCATTTCATCTAAAAGTGACATACGGGCTTTTTGTAGAGCTCTATCTGAATTATTCTCTTGTGCAAGATTGAGAATATTTTCACTCTTTTGAAGTTGGAGCTGTTCAATTTTACTCAGCAATAGCGTAGCTTCTTTTGGAAGTAAAAGTCTCTTATGCTGAGCATATATATTGGCTGTCTTGTTATAACGGCTGTATTGCTGTTGCAGTACTTCTAGCTCATCTTGCGTACTTAAAGCATTGCTGTAACTGTTTTTTCGATGTTTCAGGGCTTCTTTATAAAGTGCAGCGAGTGCTTTGTAGTATTTGATGTTTGTTGCTTGAATTGCTGCGTTTGCAATAAGCAACTGCTCATCATAATGATTTTTTAAAATATAAGAAAAAGTCTGTAAGTATTCTATTTTTTCTTGTTTTTTGGAAAGAGTATTTGCTTTTTTGTGCTCAAGATAACCATCCTTAAAAAGGTCAAGCTGTAACTTTAAATCATACTCGTAATCGGTATATTCGCGAAATCTGTAGTCTTGATTGAGATACTGTTCATATTTCCCTTGCAGAGAGAGACCATATAAGTCAGAGAAGCTCACAAATGCATTTTGTATCTCTTTTTGATTGTTTTGTATTTTTGAATGGAAATGTTCTTGTATATAGTTTGATTGCAGTAACGAATTTGTATCAAAAGTGAAGTTTAAATCTACAAATTTTTTAGTTATGCTCCAATCATCATCTACTAGAAGTGTATTGTTTGCACTACTGGTATTTGTTTTTAGCTTATTATCCAGAGCTTGTGTTTGTGATGCTCTCTTTTGAAAACGGTATGTATATGTTTGTACAAGAATAGCTTTAGGATATGTTTGCCGATACTGCAGAAGATCTTTTTTTGCTTTTTCTAATAACTTATAGCAGCCGCAGCGTTTGGCAACATAAGTATCAATTTGCATCTCTTGACACTCTTGTGAAGTATGCCCTAAATTCGCATGTAAACCTTTTACACTTTGTAACTGTATAGAGTAACAAGTTGGCAAATCTGCACCCGTTAAAGGGGACATCAACAAGAGTGCAAAAAAAGAAAATAGTCTACGCATCTGTATATGAGTGTTCATATAAATAGTTCTGTTGAATGACACTGAGTATTTAACAACATAAAGTATTTCCTTATCCTTAATGCAAATTTCACTTTATTCTTCCACCTGTTTTTCATGCTCTTTTCATGTTCCAAATAGGAGTGTGAAATTGTAGCATAATTCAAAGCGAGTGGAAGGATATTTTTTTTATTTCGTCATGTTTATTAGCTTAATTTTTCACTGATTATAGCAAACTTTTTCTATTTGGCAAAATTCACTTTCTCCTCACTATTATTTAGTACAATTTTGCTATAATTATCGTTAAGGCATGAATAAGATCGCCTAAACCAAATAAAGAAGTACATATGAAAGTATTATTTATCCTCTCCTTAATTGCAAGCTTTTTGTTTGCTTCGGTTGATATAAACACAGCAAGTGTAGAGCAACTCATCACCCTTAAAGGGGTTGGGCATAAAAAAGCGAAGAGAATTGTTGCGTATCGTCAAAAGCATGGTTGTTTTAAATCTCTTAAAGAGTTTCGCAAAGTAAAAGGGATTAAAAAGAAAACAATTAAAAAAAACAAAGGGAACATTGTCATCAATGAATGCAAAACAAAGTAAACGAAAATACCTCTCTATTGCCATAGTAAGTTCTCTTTTATGCCTGAGTGGCTGTAATCTTAGTTATAATGACAAAGATAAAGACCCTACACTCAAAGATAATGCAGAGTGGTACTCGCAAGGAACGGGAAACAGTGTTGTAGAAGCACGTGTACATATCCCAACTCCAAACGATTATCTATGTAAACCTTACAACAACCTCAATACTCCAGAGCGCCCTTGCACACTCAAAGATATCGAAGAGGATAGAAATCCCAATGATAGCTATGAGCCGCAACTCCATGTCTTTTTTTCATCAGATGAGTTTTTAGATGGTGGGTATGCTTCTATGGAGCAAAAAGGGAAATCAACACGGCAAGCAGAACAAACATCATTTAGAATTGAATTTGACCCCCAAACTCCTTCTTACAATGATGAACGGACATATCAACTCAACAAACATTTTTATGATGCTTCTCGTGTTAAAAACATGCTTGCTTTTACATTATTTCAAGATACTCCAAATTTTACGAGTCTAAGAACAAAATTTTTTCATCTCACCATCGATGGTGTGAACTATGGGCTTTTTACTCATGTAGAAAAATGTGATAAACTTTGGTTGACTCACCATAATTTTTCAGATAAAGACAACCTTTATAAGGCTCAAAACTTTAGTTTTTATTTAACACCTGAACTACAACTCAATAGCAATGGAGACCCACTAAATCCTGCTGCATTTGATTCTTCTTTAGAAATCAAGAATGGAAAAGATACTAAAAAAGTTATTGATATGATAGAAGCTATTAATAATGCTCAAAATGATAGTGACTTTGAAAAAGCTTTTGATAAATATTTCGATCGTAACAATTACATCACTTGGTTAGCCATTAATGTTTTAATGGCCAATTTGGATACTGTTACACAAAACTTTTTTCTTTTAAACCCTAAAGGAAGTTACAAATTCTATTTTTTACCATGGGACTATGATAATCTTGGTTACTTCGCTTCTTTTATTCCAAAACCAGACAGAGGACTACCACACTGGTGGAAGGTACCTTTACACAATAAATTTTTAAGAATTAAAAAGAATCGTGACGATTTAAATGCAATGATATACCATTTAAGAGCAACATACTTCTCAGATGAAAAAATCCATGCACTTATGGACAAGTATAGACCATTAGTTGAACCTTATGTGACTTCATCTCCAGATGCAAGATATTTATATGGACGATGGTATAATGAATTTAACAATGTTCGCAATACGATGCTAGCAAATAACCTCAACGTTTATGAAGCTCAAAAAGGGCATCCTATGCCATTTTGGCAAACTACTAACATTATAGATAGTCATTTTGCTCTCAACTGGGGAAAATCTGTTGATCTCGAAGGAGATCCAATTATGTATACACTTGAGGTCTCCTCGACTCCTGACTTTAAAACTACAATTATTCATGAAACACAGCTTACAGAAACAGACCCAAGAATTGTTACTACACAAGATTCTCAATCTTTAAACTATGTAGTTCCTGATGGCTTACTGAAAAAAAATAAAACGTATTATATGAAGGTTACCTCTTACGAAGTCAATAATCCAGCACATTATCAAAATGCTTTTGATAATGAATTAGAAAACTATCCAGGAGTATTAGCATTTCATGTTCAATAATGAAACAGAAAAAAAGAAAAAGCTCAAGGGTGTAAACTTGGTCTCAACATTTTTCAAAAATGCCTTGCGATCAAACCTTGACCTTACCTCTTTAGCTGATACAAAGGCTGGTATATTGATATCCATCAATGGTTTCATTCTCACTGTTAGTGTAACAGCATCTAGCTTTACAGTGCATAACCAGTTGATGACCTATGCTTTTATATCCATTATTCTCACTTCCCTTGGCTCCATCATCTTTGCTGTGATGTCTGTGCGTCCACGTACAAAAAATAAACTTGTTAAAAAAGAGTTCCTTGATGGGTACAGCAGTCTGTTGTATTATCAAGATATGGCAGAGATGAATCCTGAAGAGTATCATAAGGCGATGAACACAACGCTCAAAAGTCTTAAAAAGTCAAAAAAAGAGCTCATATCACATCTGCATATTTTGGGCTCTGAGATACAAAAAAAATATTTTTGGCTCAAATATGCCTATACTTACTTCTCCCTTGGACTCATCATAAGTGCGTCACTTATTGTCTATGCTTTAATAAATGCAACAAGTTCAAATACAGCAAATGAAGCTAACACAAAGCTAAGCGTTGGAAAATTCTACAACATCTATGAGCCCTCAGGTGCTACAACCATAGGGGAGAATCAAGTGCTCATAGTTGAGGATGAGAGCAGTAACAAACCACTTAAACTTATCACATTTGATGAGCAAAATAATGTTGTTGAAAGGGGCACGCTTCATATCCCTAAAAAGATGAAAAAACTTTTCAAAAAAAAGATAGAAGATCTCGAAGCAATCACTTCTGATGGCAACACCATCTATGCTATCACATCACACTCTCTTAGCAGAACCAACAAACACAAAGCGACAAGAGAAAAACTTCTGATGTTTCACTATGAAAATGCAACTGTAACAGATATCAAGGTCTACACACATCTCAAAGAGCATTTGATTGACTTCATGCCACAACTTTTTGGTGATAAACTCCTTGGATACAACGACATCAACATAGAGGGTCTGAGTTTTGACCCACAACAACACGCTTTACTAATTGGTTTTAGAGCACCTACAAAAGATGGCAAAGCGATTATCATCTCTATCGTAAATCCAAAAGAGATTTTTGCCGATGAAAAAGCAAAACCAAACTTTCAAAATCCACACTATATCGACTTAGACGGGCTTGGTATCCGTGGTATGCAGTTTGATGAAAAACGCAACGGTTTTTGGATACTTGCAGGTGACAAAGGGAAAAGAGTTTCAAAATTCCAACTCTATTTTTTAGATAAAGCAACAAATAAAGTCTCCCTTGTCAACAAAGATCTCAATCTTGGATACTCCGAGGGGATTACAATCGTACAAAACAACGGTGAGCGATTTTTATTTTGTGTGGAAGATAATGGTGAGAAGCCAAACAAACCGGCAAACTACTTAAAAATCAAAACGGATGCATTATGATAAAGTATATTTTTAGCTTTTTACTTTTAGGATTATTACTTCAAGCACAAGAGACATGCTATACCGTGCAAGTAATCAGTGCAGACAACAATGCAAAAAATAAAACTTTTTTAGAAGATTATCTCTATGATAAAAGCTGTAAGATTATGGCTATCGGATCACAACTTACAGTACGATGCGGCTGTTTTGAACACTACAAAGATTCCAAGCCACTTCTTCAAAAAATCAAACAAAAGCATAAACACAGTTTTGTGGCAACTACATACAAATATAGATTTGCAAAAGAGATTGCGAAACCTAAAGAAGTTGTAAAACCTATTGAAACAAATAGTTCTAAGACAATAGAAGTGGAGGAAATTCTCACAAAACCAATCACTGAGAAACC
>WFQD01000248.1 GCA_015487265.1 Sulfurimonas sp.
ATAGTTGTATCTATTTTTGCTATTGACAACAATATAGATGTAAATAGATTGCAAATTGATGATTTAGGGAGTTTTTTTGTTAAAAAATTGCATTTAACCAACGAAGAGGCAAGACTTAGCGCTGATAAGTTATCTGAGAGAGGTTTAGCTATCTATAACACTCCCGGCGAAGTTCGTACTATGTCTTTTCAAAATGGAAAAACTTTTACTTATCGCTCTTCACAAAACAAAAAAGCTGCTATGAAATATTTAATAGCAGCTGGGCTTTTAGGTAATGTTCAAGCTGCTGTAACTGCTATGAGTTATTTAAATCTTGACGGTTCTATTCCCGGTGCAAAATCATACAGATTGGCTCTGGCAAAAGTTTTAAGCAAAAACGGATATTTATACGGAACATATATTTTAGGAATGAATTATGCAAACGGAGGTATCAATCAGCGAAATAGAGATTTAGCCTTGTACAATCTTGGCATTGTAAAAGATTATTGCAAAAATTCTCATGCAGAAGCTATACAGTCTTTAGTAACAGATAAAATATTTGACACAGACGATAAAAGCAAGCTTGATATTTTAGGCAATACAAGATGTCGTCTTGCTATATCTTTTTACAATAACATAAAAAATACGACATATACAATAAAAACTCCAATATCCTATAACAAGAAAAAAGCACAAGCATTACAAGAAGCTTTTAAAAGGATATTGGTCGATAAGCAATCAAAAGCGATAAATAGACATTTACAAAGCAATAAATAAGAGCACAAGGAGACATGATGAAAAAGGTTGCAATAATATTTTTAACTCTTTATCTGTGTTTGCATGCAGAGCAAGTCACAGATGTAAATCATCCGCCCTTTTCACTTAATTCCGGTCTTGTTATCGGTAGTTATGTCGGCAACCAATTTGTTAGAAATTTAACAGGAAAAGATCCTGATGGAGATGATTTCTATTTTTTGTTAGACAACGCAACTTTTTTATCATCTGAGGGGATTGATTGTAATATTTACCATTCAAATCAACTATCTTGTGCAATAAGCCCAAATTTAACGATTGATCCAAATGGAACTTGTCAATTAAAACCAGACTATCAAATTAAGAACTGTGAAGAGACTACAATTGAGTACCATTTGGTAGATTCCAAAGGAATGTCTTCTTTAAAGCATAATTCTATAAGATTGCTTATAACGGCTAACGAGAGCAACGAAACAAACAATATAGCCTCTGATATAACAAAAAACCCAAGAGGATTTTTGAATGAAATAGTTCAAAAGAGTCAACTAACCTCTTACGGAGCGGCAGCTTTTGGTAACAATATTGGTGTTAATATGATTAATTCCGATATTTTTACAGACAATAATTCGACTCTCAAAGGTCAAGCCGAAAGTGCAAATAATATTATCCAAAACGGAGATATCAGCAATATAGCTACAGACAAATTAATGAGAAACACAAGAGCGATGAATGCTATGGGAGATGCCTATGAAGGAGTATCAAAAGAGCAAATAGATTCTACAATTAGTCAAGCAGTAAATAGCATTAGTTATGAAAGTACAGGTGCACCGATAGAGTGCACAATAGAAAGAAGAAATGTAAGCGTGCAGACATATTATGTTTGTTCAGAAGACCCTATGCTTAGTGTCAACCCCGCATTGGCAACAAAATATTATGCCACTACCGGTAGTGAGCAAAATGCTCTTAAAACTTGCGAGTCCGCATGTCAAACAACTTCAACTTGTGATCCAAAAAATATTTCAGATACATATGATTTTGTAAGAAATATGAATTTTTTAAATGAAGATGCCAAAAATACAGCTTTAAACAATATAAAAAATAAGCTATCATCTTTTTCAAGAATTAATGTCTATAAGATGAATAGTTCAGGCACGATAACAGACAGTTTTACCACGACATTAGCTACTCCGGTAAATACAGTAGGTTTATCTTGGGATGATTCTATAATTCCATCTTCAAAGACAATTGATAATAATTTAGTGTTTAAAACCAGCTTTATGGGAGATGATAAGTACACCTCTACAACATCAGGAAATACTTATATACTTAAGCCAATGATATCTTATTGGGCAATAGTAGGAAGTAAAAATGTACTTGATAGTTATGATGGTTCTACATTATATACAATTATTTTTTCAAACGATGTAACCAAATATGCTTGCCCATTGCCGAACAAGAATACTGTATTGTACAGTTCCAATGATACTTGTAATGCAGAATGTAAACTACAACATGACTGTGTTTTAATGACAGATGGGTCATATGATCCTAATACAGTAGATGAAATTCAAAATAATTGCAAAGATGTTACTGTTCCTTTAGGTGGCGGTGGGTATGAAACGCTTCAAAGTGCGGTTGAAAACGGTGATTGCTCTTTAAAAGATGAATATACTATTAATAGTAATAATGAAATTGGACATTACTATGTTAGAGATGGAGTGATACAAGATGCTTTCAGACCTGATATAGGCTTTTCTGATGGTCCGGATGTATTAAAGAAAGAAAAAGCCACCGAAGTTGCATATGCTTTTGAAAACATGATTACAAGTGCAAAAGACATGGGGCAAATAGATCACACTAATAAATTAAATTCTCTTAGTTTTAAAGATTTTAATTTTCAAGATAGCGATAAAATGTTTGAAGTATTGCCAATGGTTGAAGGTCCAATGAGCAGTTTTCGTACTACTTTGGGGATTAAAATAAACCCCACTTATTTTGATTTTACAAAAGCACCGTTAAAGAGGTTAGACAGTATGAGCAGTGACGAGGATAGAAACTTATATAATGCATATACTTGGATTTTAGGAAAAGTACCTAGTATTAATGGCTTCAATTGGTGGAAAAACCATATTAATCCAACTCATTTATCTAATCCAGATTTACTTAATCAAGAAATATATGATGCTGCTCTACAGTATGTTGACAATCACTCAGAACATCTTGGTGTCGGCATAGCCATAGGGTTGTTGGAAATTGACGAGCCGTTTGCGGTAGATGAAAATACAACATATCACACAAAATTTAAAATATTAGATAGATTTGGCAACTTTAGAACGGCTTTTGTTACAGGCAGCAATGTAGCTTTTAGAACAGGCAATAGAGAGATACCTGATTTTTCCGATCCTGTGGTTTTGATGATTTACAAAGAGTATTTGAGAACATTAGGCAGAGAACCTGATATTGGCGGTTTTTTAACTTGGGAAAGAGCGATAAAAGATAATAATTGGGATGCAGCTACTTTTCATCAACGCTTGGTTGAAGCAGCGCAGAACAATCATGAGACATTTTACAATCCTCCTGTAATTAATGATTCTCCGCCTATTTTAAACGATATGTTAAACAATTATAAGTTCGCACATGGAGGAACATTTGATAAAGCAACAGCATCTTTCGTGGCTCCGTCCAATCATATATATGATCCGTCAAAATATATGATTGTTAACCCTTATGTGTATAATCTTGATTTAAGAGATAACTTTATGACTTTGTATGCTTTTGACTCGTTAAATCCAATCAGGACAATCAGGTTTAATCCGTTAGATTTTACCGGGGGTGGCAAATCATCTTTTAAACACTCGTATTATTATTTATTTGCTTATATTGACTATATGAAAAATATGTCTCATATGTCTATAAGAGACTTTATGGATAGAGTTTGGGAAGATTACAAAAGCGGAAATAAAAAATATTTTGTGTGGGATTATAAAAGTAGAAAAAAAGCTGTTAAATTGTTGGATAGATGGACAACTACAGACTGGAAAGACAATGAATACATTAACAGATTTGGGAGACTGTTTGATGCAGAGTCATTTTATGCTATTCCAGAAAATAAGAATATTGCAACAACTTTTTATAATGATATAACACAAAATAAAGATGATTATGTATATATTCAAAAAGCAGTAGACAATTATAATATAAAAGTGAATGGCAGAGCAAACGGAGATTCCCCGTGTATAAATGGATATGCCGTGGGTGCTGTTGACGGTAACACCAGTCAGTGTCAAAGAAGAGTTACAACTGCAAATAATTGCCCTAGTGGAACCACTTACGATCCGGCATCAAATTTATGTGTCGGTAATAATCCTGCTTGTATTAACGGTACATACAATGCTGCTGATAATACTTGTACAAACACTACAGATGTTCCAATTTTTTCACAAGATTCTAGCGATATTGCAGCATTGTATTTTATTCCTAAAAAAACTTCTTGTCAAATCAGTGTAGCTTATGATATGAATTCTGGAACAGCAAATGGGTTTGACTCAAGCACAATATTAAGAAACGGAAATAGAATAAGTGTTACTCCTACTATAGTAGCCGATACCGGCACTACATATACAGTTAGTGGATATAAATGGTGCTGGGAAATGACCAATAGACAAGGTTGCGGAAACAACTTAAATAATCAAAAAAATCAAGTTTTAGCTTGGGACGGAACAAATTTTGTATATTATTTTACAATGTACAGTGATTATCACTATTCAAGATTATACAAAGTAACTTTACAACCTGGAGATATATATGAAGCTGATAAACAATGGTTTGGTAGAAATTATATGAAATCAAAGATAGATTTAATCAGAGGAGTTCAAGAAGGTCCAAGCTGCACAAACGACAGTGCGTTTACGGACGATGGCAAGTTTGAAAATATTACGGTTACAAAAAATCAACAAACTGAGGCTGTTTGCCCTTCTAATGCACCATATCTTGATGACCAGGGGCATTGTTATGCTAATCCAATTTGCAGGGAGTCTACTTTTGGGAATGTTGATAACACTAAAGATAAATGCTATATGCCTACAATTCCGCCTGTTTACAGTTATAATAAAAATGGATACTATTTTCTTTATCTTAAGAAGGACAACGATAATAATTTTAAATTTTTAACACCTTTAATTTCACAAACACCTTATTTGTGTAAAAAAGATGCTTTTACTTGTCCAGATTCCAATACAGTCTATAATTCACAGCAAAGTTGTGAAAAATATTGTGATTCTGCTTGCGTAGACAACAACGCAGAAACCACTTTGGTTTCCAAACAATTTTTTAACATGGAAAATTGCACAAATTCTTGCAATAAAGTAGAAAATATATCCCCAAGCAGTATAAAAA
>WFQD01000249.1 GCA_015487265.1 Sulfurimonas sp.
AAATTCAAACTTTTTGTAAATTTAGTGTATAATATTTCAAAATAACTTTGAGGAAGAGAATATGAAAATAATTTTATCGGCAGCACTTGCCTTTTTTTTACTTGGTTGTAGTGATGATGCAACAACACAAACGGCTAAAAAAGAGATAAGCCAACAGGCAGATGAAACGGCGGCGGTTGTTGCTAAAAGTACGGATGCAGTAGTGCAAAAAGCAAAAGAAGCAACGAGTGTTGTTTCAGAGCAAGTGCAAAAAGTAACACAAAAAAGTGTTGAAAAAGTTAAAGAAGTAAGCACTCAAGTAGTGCAACAAGTAAGTGAAACGACACATGAAGTCGTACAAAAAAGTGCTAAGGCAGTTGAAAAAGTTGCAAAAGATATACAAAAAAATACCACACCAGTAAAACCAGCATTAGATGGAAAAAAACTCTTTACAGCATGTGCAGGATGTCATGGTGCTCATGGTGAGAGAAAAGCAATGGGCAAATCGCACATTATAAAAGGTTGGCAAGCGAGTAAAGTAGCCTCTGCATTACATGGTTACAAAAATGGCACATACGGAGGTGCTATGAAGGCTATAATGAAAGGGCAGGCTTCAAAACTTGATGATGCCAAGATTGAAGCGATTGCTGCATATATATCTAAGCAGTAGGTAAGCCAAATTTTTGGCTTATAAGCTCACCATCTTCATTAAAGAAAAGATAGTAAAGCATATCTTTTTTGACCTTGAGTCCTGCTAAAAAACGCAGGGCTAAGTTTGCTTGGAGTGAAGCAATATGCATGACAATTGGTGCTGCAATGCCTGCAGGTGTTTTTTTGATAATTTTAAAAGCATCATTAAATGATGATTTATCTATAAAACAGACTTGCCCATGAAAAGCTTCCACACTGCCATAAACCCAAGGGGTGTTGCTTTTTTTAGCATAGGTATTGATGTCTCCGCGTGTTGGAAGATTGTCTGTAGCATCTATGATGAGATCAACTTCTATATTTTTTTGTGCCCATGTGTCAAAATCACACTCGTGGGCAATCGCTTTGACATAGGGGGAGCGTTGCATGATGTGTGCTGCGTTTATTTGTGCTTTATTTTTGCCCTCATCGCCTACTTTAAAAGCAATTTGACGGTGAATATTGTGCAGACTGACTTCGTCAAAATCTATCATATGAATTTCACCAATGCCACTTGCTCCGAGTGCAAACGCAAGGGAAGAGCCAAGCCCTCCTGCACCAATAATAGCGATTTTTTTCTCTTGTAAAGAGGTCTGTACCTCTTCACCCCAAAGTTGAACTTGTCTATGAAAATATTGTAACATTAGTTATTCCTTTTTTTAAGTGCTTCTTTAAATCCCCATGAACGCCTTGCATGGACGACATCGGTATGATGCATATCGACAATCATGAGCTCTTCACTGTTGCCGAGGTGCTCAAGGAGTTCTCCATTGGGTGAGGCTAAAATAGAGTCTCCATAAAATTGCCATGAAATATTTTTATCTTGGTATTCACCAATGCGATTGGCTCTCAAAATATAGCAGTTTTGAGTAAATGCACGGCTTAAAATGAGTGCTTTCCAGCGTTCATACGAGTCAAAGGTAGCAACACTTGGGAGTAAAATACAATCAATATTTTTTGAAGTAAGGGTGCTAAAAAGTGCATCAAAATGGAGTTCAAAACCACTCATAATTGCAAATTTAAAGTTGTCAATGTTAAAAACAAGGGGTGTTTGTAGTTTTGTAATCGCGTTGTCAAAAAATTTTTCTTCATTCCAGTGGGTATAATTTATAAGTATTTGTTGATGATAATAGGCTGTAGAAGAGGGGGAAAATTTTGCAACTGTTTTGTATACTTTTTGCTTTTTAACAATCACCAAGGGGGCGACAATAGTCATTTTATAGTTTGTTGAAAGTTCTTTTAAGACCTTTATTTGTTGTTGTGCTTGCTCGTTAATCATACTGATAGACATGCTTTGCAACTCTTTAAAAAAAGGGTTTAAAACATACTCACCAAGGAGTAGAACTTTGACTCCCTTGGTGTGAGCGACTCGGATGTAGTTGTAGAGTTTGGTAGAACTCAAACCTTGTGCATTGAGTTGGAGGACGGCTGCTTTCATTTAGCTGTTTTTTATCTCTTTGATTTTTAAGACAGCATTTTCCAAAATGGCTTGAGCATCTGTGAGCTCTTGCATTCCCTTTTCGTAGGCTTTGACACTATCGGCGAGGGTGATGTCAGGCTTCATAAGTGTCTCTAAAACAGCTTTTGCACTCTCTAGTTTTGTTTCAAAATTTTCTTCTTCTTTTTTAGGCATTGAGTATATCCTTGATATGGTGTTGAAATTTATCGAGTTCGACAAGAAAGGCATCATGCCCATAATCGCTATCGATGTCTCTGTATGTATGATTTGTATTGCCAACTTTTTTGAGTGCAGTCGCTATCTCTTGCATCTCAAAATTTTTAAAAAGTATATCATTTTTAAAACTGATAAGATGTAAATCGGCGGTAATCTTCTTTAAGGCCTCTTCTAAAGAGTCAAAACCCCGAGCCAAATCATAGATGTTAATTGCTTTAGTAATGTAGAGATAGGTAAGGGGGTCAAACCATTTGGTAAAATTATAACCATTGTACTCTAAGTACGATTCGACTTGAAATTTTCCAAAAAGTTCATAGAGTCCATCGGTGCGTTTGTACTCACGTGAGAATTTGGCACGCATGGATTCATGACTCAAAAAGCTAATATGTCCCGCCATACGTCCTACTGCCATGCCCGCTAAACCCTGCTCTTTGATCAGTTCAGGGTCATAATAGCCTTGCTTGAAATCAGGGTCTTTTAAAATGGCTTCTTGTGCAACCTTGTTAAACGCAATGGCCCAAGCCTGTGTGGCATAGGTTGTTGCAAGAGCGATGATTTTTTTTGCAAAGTTGGGGTAGTGAATGGCAAATTGCAGGGCTTGCATACCACCCATACTCCCACCAATGATAGCTTCGACTCTATGAATATCTAAACGATCAAAAAGAATGCGTTGGGCTTTGACCATATCTTTGACACTCACAACGGGAAATTTGTAGCGGTAGGGCTCTTGATGGGGGTGCTGTGGAGACATTGGTCCAGTCGAGCCAAAGCAACTTCCGATGACATTGGTGCAAATGACAAAGTATTTGTTTGTATCTATGGCTTTATCTGGTCCAATGAGTCCATCCCACCAGCCTGCTTTTGAGTCATCTTCATAGACTCCAGCTGCATGATGCGAACCTGTAAGGGCATGGGTAATTACAATGACATTTGATTTGTCATCATTGAGATGACCATAGGTTTCATAGGTAATGTCATAAGGCTCTAAAATACGTCCACTCTCCAAATAGAGTGGATTGGTAAAATGTTCGGTATGTGTTTGCAGGTTTAAGGGCAAATTTTTCTCTCTTTTAGGCTTCTAAGGCTTGTTGTATGTCTGCAATCAAATCTTTTGCACTCTCTAAACCAGCAGAAATTCGGATAAGTCCAGCAGGAACACCACAAGCATTGAGTTCTTTATCGCTGAGTTGTTGGTGTGTTGTGGAAGCAGGGTGTGTGATAATCGACTTAGAATCGCCAATATTAACAACGAGTGAATACAACTCTGTTGCATTGACAATCTTTGTTGCTTCTTCTAAAGAACTCACTTCAAAACTTAAAAGTCCACTTGAGAGACCATCTTGAAAATACTTTTGAGCATTTTCATAGTTGGCATTGCTTTGTAAACCAGGGTAATTAACTTTTTTTACCTTTGGATGAGACTCTAAAAACTCAGCAAGGGCAAGGGCATTTTTAGAGTGTTCTTTCATACGAAGAGAGAGTGTCTCTATGCCTTGAATGAATAACCATGAGTTAAATGGTGAAACAACCGCTCCAATATCTCGAAGTAAAGAGAGTCTTGCTCTGAGTGTAAAAACAGGCAGAGGCACATCAACATAGACTAAACCATGATAAGATGCATCAGGCTCATTAAATTGTGGGTAGCGAGAATTGGCTTTGATTTTTTCCACAAGCCCTTTGCGCTCAACAAGTATGCCCCCAATAGCAAGCCCTTGACCCGTGGTGTATTTACTTGCACTATGAACTGTTATGTCGGCTCCAAACTCAAAAGGACGGCATAAAACAGGTGTGGCTACTGTGTTATCGACTACTGTTAATATGCCATGTTTGTTTGCAATAGCTGTAATGGCTTCAATGTCGGCTACATCAATACTTGGGTTTGTTAAAGACTCAAAAAAGATGACTTTTGTTTTTTCATCAATGAGTGCTTCTATCTCTTGGGGTTTATGGACATTGAAAAAACGTGACTCAATGCCAAATCTTTTAAAAGTATGGGCATTGAGTGTGAGACTCCCACCGTAGAGTTGGTTTGCACAGATGATGTTATCGCCAGCTTCTGCAGAGTTGGCAATGGCATAAAAAATAGCACTCATACCACTTGCCGCAGCGAGTGCTGCTTCGCCACCTTCAAGTTCAGCAAAGCGTTTTTCAAAGACATCGGTTGTTGGGTTGTTTAAACGTGTATAAATATTGCCTAGTTCTTTAAGTGCGAAAAGATTTGCTGCATGCTCGACGTCTCGAAACTCATACGCTGTTGTTTGGTAAATAGGCACAGCCATTGTACCTTGTGTATCTTTGTCATAGCCAGCATGTAATGCAGTTGTTTGTAAATCCATATTTATCCTTTATTGTATATTTTTAATGTTTCATCTTTGAGGTTTTGCAAAAACTCTAAGATGCTTTTTTGGTAAGCAATGACATCTTCATCATAGGGTATTTCTAAAAATGGTTTGAGTGATGCAACATCAATCTTCTGAGCATATCTTGGAACAATTTTGAGCTCATGCTGAATATTTTCTACAAGTGTATCAATATCAAGTCCATTTTTGTCTTTGACTTTTTTGACCATCTCTTTTGTAGTAAGCATGAGTAAATTTGCTCTATCTGCATCTTTTTTATAAATTTTATGGGCTAACTCTTTGACTAAAATATAGTTTTCAATTTTTGCTGATGGACATGCAGCAATAACAAGTGCAAAAATTTTCGCACGAAACTCTAAGGAACCATGATGATGGACAAAAAGTTCTCGAAAAGCACCAAAAAAGTGATGTTTTATTCTAAAGCTTAACTTCATTTATTTTCCTTAACTGTATTATAGTATAATTTCAAAAATAATTGATAGGATTTAGATAATGGGTAGAG
>WFQD01000250.1 GCA_015487265.1 Sulfurimonas sp.
CATAATCTTGATATGATCAAAAATGCAGACTATGTTATAGATATGGGACCGGAAGGCGGAAGCGGCGGTGGACTCATCATCGCTGAAGGTACACCGGAAGAACTAGCGCAAAATCATGAAAAAACCGGTTCTTACACAGGTGAATATCTCAAAAAAGAGTTGGCCCTGCATCAATAAAGCAAAAACTCAATTTGCACTCGCTCCCATGCTCCAGCATGGGAGTGTATATGTATAGTTGCTGCTGTAAGCATTCCCATCAGGGACGATGGGAACGAGAGTAAAAAGCCACACAAAAGCCATTTAATAATATTTTCACATCAAACACATTCACTTTCATAAAAAAACAAGATATAATGACTAATTACTTTAAAAGGGTTGCGTGAGATGGCATATCTAGAATCATTTTTTTACTATTGGTTGTTTGCAGTAATGGGTCTGTTTGTTATCATTGTCCTACTTTATATTTTTATTGAGTTATTTAAATTAATACGAAGAGTTTTGAAAAAGAGTGTTCTATCAATTGATATTAAAAAAATTGTAAAAATTATAGTACCTTTGTATTTTATAGCATTTGCTGTGTTGTATGTAGATAAAGCTTATGATTATCTCTATAAGGATAGAGCTTATAAAGAAGCAAAAGCATATGCAATTGCAGGTGATGTGATATTTATCTACAAAAAAATCCTTCTAGGATTTGTCTATCCTGATAATATTCTCTTTAAGCCTCTTCAAAAAGCAGATGATTTTATACTTTCTAAAATAGATGAATATATACCGAAAAGTGATGGAGAACGAGAGATATGGCACTATAAATTCCATAGCTTTGATTATGCTAGAACTATGTTTGCACCTGTGGATGAAATCGATAAACGCAATCATGTAAGTTTCACCAATCCAAATGCCTCAATGGACAAAGCTATCCTTCCTCTTATAAGTGATATCTATACAACCATAAAAGCACTTCACGACAAACCTATAAAAGATAAAGAGTTTGACAGGATTGACAGATATCTAGTAATAGCATCTATGGCTCCTTATTATGGGATGTATTATAAATATCAAGCAACTCTTGATTTTGACATAAACAAAAGCAGAATCTACCAATATGAGCTAGTATGGAAAAATCAAAAATTGCAAAATGAACTTTTCGATTTCATAAAGATATTAGACGATGTACGAAAGCAATGGGATAAAGATAAAGAGCTATCGGTGGCATTTGAAAAAAGACCAAATACCAAAGTGGCATTTTATTGGGGAGTAAGGAAAGGGTTAATGTGGATGAGTGAAATGCAAACTCGATTGGACCATATTTATCCATGTACTTCACCCATTTTTTTAAAGGAGGTGAAGTACTACAAAGAGTTTGTCCACTGGGCATATATGACACCCAAAAGCTCCTATAAAACACTCTCTAAAAGAAAAAGAAAAACATACGACTTTCTTTTGGAAGGAGGCTCAGGACTTTATTATAGAGCTAAATATGTATGCGAAATCCCATTTACTTACATGACGAAACATGAGAGGAGTCTCAATCCGAAATATCGTGAGAAACTAATGAGAGGCAATGAAGATTACGAGGGCATAAAAATAATAAGAAAAATGCAAAAAGAATTAAAAAAACAAGGAGAAAATTATGGCAGATAGAATAGCACAAATAGCAGCGGCAAATGCAAGTACGAGAACATCCCTCGCTCCCATGCTCCAGCATGGGAGCGTGTGTTTGCAGTTATTGTTGCTGTAGGTCTTCCCCTCGGGGACAATGGGAACGAGAGTAGTGTGGGAATTCACACCTTTACCAAAACCGACTAATTTCAATTAAGCCATCCATGCCTTCATAATTTCTAGCACTGCTATACCTCCAATGTTTAGCTTCATCGACATAACCCCGTTTTATAGGATTGTTATGAATATAATTTATTCGCTCACACATCATCTTGTCCTTCTGTATAAGTTTTGGAGCAATTCCTTCTTGCCATAACTGATAGGTAGCCGTTTTCTTATGAGCTTTTTTGTAAAATGCAAGTTGATCTAATATCATCTTTGCATTCTCCTTTTGCAAGTATTTGAGTATCTCTTTAGCTGTATATGATTTGAATTTTGCCATCGATTTGGCGATGTCATCACTAGAAGCTATGATGTGAAGATGATTTTCTAAAATGACATAGGCATAAA
>WFQD01000251.1 GCA_015487265.1 Sulfurimonas sp.
CATTACTACATAGTAAAATGTATCACACCGGCATTCTTTTTCAGATTGTTGCTAAAGAGTTGTTTAAAAAAACAGCCGATGAGAAATTTTCTTTAAATGATGCCTATGTTTTGGCTGGATATTATTGCAATATCGGTTTTCTGGCAATAGAAAGCTCTCTGTATAGAGAAAATTATACAACAGACAACGACAAAGAGATTATAAAAAGGCACGTTAATATAGGGTATGACCTTCTTGTGAATAAAGGTCTTGATGACGTTGCTGAGATTGTAAGGCTCCATCATGAAAAGCCAAATGGAACTGGATACCTCAAGGAACAAAACTACAACGACTGCTTACTTGCCATTCTCAATATTGTAGATGAATTTATTGACAGCATACTTCCATCAAAAAGACCAGAACCCGCTCTTCTTGAGAATGAAGCTCTCAAAATTGCACTAACTGGATATGAATCAAACCTAGTGTTAGACTCACAAGAAATACAAATTATTAAAAATTCAATCCATCAGTATTATTATGAGAACTTTAGGAGTTAGTTTATGTTCATTTTTTTTACTAAAAAAAACATTATAGACGGTTTGATGATTGGCAAGGGTTTCTCTCTTGAAGACACCAAGCAGGAGCATTTTACAGATATTATTCAGGATGAATCTTCAAGAAAAGGTCACACATTTGTTTTTGGAACAACCCGTGTAGGTAAAACAAGGCTTGCAGAAAATGGAATAATTCAAGATATTAAGTCGATGAAAAATATTGTAATTATTGATCCAAAAGTGGATGTTGATCTCCTTTCAAGCGTTTATAAGGCTGCTAAGGATGCTAATCGCGAAAATGATTTTATGCTTATGACATCACTTTATCCAGAATACTCGGTTAGAATTAATGTATTAAGTAATTATTATCTTCCAGATGAAATCATCAATCATGTTATGGCCGGTGTACCGGCAGATGATGAATTTTTTTATAATTATGCCTACGAAATTACTTCAGTTATTGTTAGAAGTTTAATTAAAATCAAAAAAGAAACTAAGCAGGAACCTGTGCTCACTTTCAATGAAATTTCAAATTATGTTTCTTTTAGCAAAGTGCAGAAGTTGCGTGAAAAAATGCAAGAGTTTGATGATGAGGATAGTATTAAGATTTCCAATCTTGCTGTATCTGTTCTTGAAGGCGAAAAAGAATATTTTGGGAAAGTATCTTCGACTCTTCGAGGAACGCTTACTCAACTCACAACTGGTAATCTTGCAAAAGTAGTGGGAAGGTCAAAAGATAATATTTTTATTGACCGTATAGAAAAAAATAAAGGGGCTATTCTTTATGTTCAAACCGGAGCAATGCTTCAGAAGCAAGCTGCTTTTATCTTAGGAAAAGTTGTAGTGTCCATGATTCAATCTGTTGTTGGTAGATTTTATGCAAGTGGTAAAAAATTTCAAATACCTTTAGCTGTATACATTGATGAAATGTCAAACTGTACATATCGAGGAATTGAGGATATGTTCAATAAAGCTGGTGGTTGTAATTGCTACATCACTGGTCTCACACAATCACCTGCGGATATTATTGCCGAGATTGGAGAAGATAGAGCAAGAAAGCTTTTTGACAACACAAACACTAAAATTTTTATGCGAATGAATGATGTTACAAGTGCAAAATCACTAACAGTATATGGCGGTACCGACAAAAGATTTACAACCCAACTGTCATTAAATGGCGGAATCAGATCAACAGAAGTCGAAGAAAATATTTTAGAAGAAACGGATTTTTTAGAACTTGAACCGAGAGAATTTTACTATTTTGGCTTTGAGGGAAAATTCAAAGGAAAGACTGTTCCCATTAAAGAGTCTTGTTTAAAAATTAAATTACCAGAGGTTGTCTGATGTCTCAAATATTCGTTAATTTTCTTTTTCATTATAAACGCACATCACTGCTTCTGCTCTATTTTATTGCTTTTATGATTTTGTTGTACGGTTTCGGATTTGGTTTAAATTACTTTTTTTATGGAAAGACTGTAGACTATAATATCTTCCACTGGATTACAAATTTTCAATCAAACATCAAGCCAATCCTCATACTTTTTATCGGATACACCATTTTTCTTCTTGCAGCTGTTATGTATCTAAATATGCAATACGCATCTCTCAAGAAAGCAGAAGAAGATATAATAGTTCCAATTGAGGATATTGCACATATATGGACACAACACAACACTGATACAAATGAAGATGAATATATTAAAAACAATATGCAGCCTTCCACCGATGAGGACTCAAACAAAGATGAGGCATCCAATAGTGAGACTAAAAAACTGGCACAGCATATCAAATTTGATGATAGAAAACTTGATAGATTTTACCAAACCCAAGTCATACCAAAGCTTGATCTTTTTTCTACTGATGAGATAAACATTATTGTCGATTTACTAAAAATTTTAAAGAAAAACAGCAATGTTTCGTCGGTGTCGTCTTTATTTAAAAAAGATCCTGAATTAGCAGAAATCAATGAGATAGAGGAACTGCAAAATTATATATCCCAAAAAGAAACTTATACTCTTTTAGAAAAAATAAACATTAGCGAACACACAATAAATGTTGCTGACATTGCAATCGAAAACTACAATTCAGACAAAAACAACAAAGAAAACTTTGAAATTACACTGCCTTTGATTATCATTACAGCTCTTTCACATGATATTGGAAAAATTCCTCGGCAAGTCAAGAAAAGTGGTTTACTCGATATTTCTATGTCTAAAATTGAGCACTGTAAGCTATCTGTAGAAATTGTCAAAAAACAATACAAACATTATCACAAAGTTGACAGCGTTATTCTTGCGATTGCATCTCATCATGCAAAAGTTACTCCTATTGATCCTTTGTCTAAACTACTCTATCTATCGGATAAGCAGTCGAGAAAAAAAGAAACAATAAAATTACTTGATGGTATTAATAACCTCGAAAAACAAAACATTGATTCAGTGAAAAATATTTCTACTCCACAATTGAACCAAAACAACAACAATGAAAACCATACTAACTCTTCCGATGCACAAAAAAATCATACAGTTGATAAAAAAACAAAAAATCATTTTGACCTTAATGATAATAATGATTTTGAGATGTTTATTCTAAGACTAAGAGAAGAATTAAGTATGAATCCAATAAAAATAACATCATCATACGATCAATTAGAAGATGTAGAAAATATCCATATTATAACAGATAGTAATTATCTCTATATTACATATAAAGAGATGAAACAAATTATTGAAAACATAATAAAATCCAACATGTCCAAAGAACATTTTAATGGCATATTAATCAAGCTTCACGAAAAAGGTATCATAGAGAATAATGTTAGCAAAAAGAAACAGTTGAAAAAAATAGAAATTCACTATAATGATA
>WFQD01000252.1 GCA_015487265.1 Sulfurimonas sp.
CAAGAAAAACAAGAGAAGCAGACACTTGCAGGACATAGCACAAAATTTTCTCATGCGAGTTATACCTTAGATATGAAAGCACTTTTTGAAGTTTCTTTGTATGACAATACGAAGAAATGGGTTACTCTTATGAGCTATTGGGTCTATCGTTTGGCACATTTTGAACAAACACGCTACCCTGCTATGATTTTCAAACTTATGCTTGTTATTCTATATAGTTATCGAATTTTTACCCATGAGGTTGATTGGCAGAGTATTATGATAGAGTCTGCATTGATGTTTATGTCGCTGAAAATTTTAGTTATTGGGGAGAAAAAATCGTGATGTTTCATTTTGACACACTCTCTTTGGTTTTTGTTGGATTGATTCTACTTGGAAGTATTTCAAATATTTTGTACTCAAGTGGGTATCTTGCACACATTGAAAGAAAAACACACTATTTGGTGCATTATTACACTTTTATAGTAGCGATGCTTGGGGTTGTTGTGAGTGCAAATGCTCTTGTTTTTCTTTTCTTTTGGGAGTTGATGAGTTTGACCTCTTGGCAATTAATTCTCACTGAAGTCAAACAAGAAAGTACCATAAAGGCTGCTCGTTTTTACTTTATAATGACCCATTTTGGTTTTGTCTTTTTACTGCTTTTCTTTCTCATTGTAAGTGATGGAAACTTAGAACTCTCATTTGTTGCTATGCACCCCATCGCCATGGCATTTCCTTACAGTTCTGTACTTTTTCTCTTCTTGCTGCTAGGTTTTTTAAGTAAAGCAGGGGCGGTGCCTTTACATGTTTGGTTGCCTTATGCACATCCCGAAGCACCGAGTCCTGTTTCTGCACTTATGAGTGGTGTGATGCTTAAAGTGGCGATTTATGGACTCTTTCGCTTTTTGTTTGATGTTCTTTATCCGTGGCCTTTAGAGTGGGGGATTGTTGTGCTGTTTATTGGGGCTTTATCCTCTTTGGTAGGGGTTTTGTATGCTTTGAGTGAGCATGATATTAAGGCACTTTTAGCAAACCATTCTATAGAAAATATTGGTATTATTCTTATTGGTTTTGGTATGGGGATGATTTTTGAGAGTTTAGGTTTGCATAGACTGAGTGCTTTTGCTTTTATCGCTGCACTTTTTCATAGTTTCAATCATATGAGTTTTAAGTCACTCCTTTTTATGGGAGTAGGGGCAATTTTACACCAAACACATACAAAAAATATGGAAAAGTATGGCGGACTGCTCAAAAAAATGCCTGTGACAGCCTTTACTTTTTTACTTGCTGCGATTTCTATCTCTGCTCTGCCACCGAGTAATGGTTTTTTAAGTGAATGGATGATATTTCAGTCCATGTTGAGTTCTTCGCATATTGAAGTGACAGCCTTGAAACTTGCCATTCCTTTTGCTATTTTTGCGCTTGCTATGACAGGTGGTTTAGCGATTGCTTGTTTTGTCAAAGCCTATGGCATTAGCTTTTTAGGCTTGCATCGCAGTAAAAATGCCAAACATGCTACAGAGGTAAATTTTTTGATGAAAAGTGGGATGGTGTTGATGAGTCTTGTTGTCCTCTCTTTGATGCTTTTTACACCTTTGTATCTTCGCTATTTTGACACAGCTTTAGTGGGACTGCATTTGCCCTCTGTCTATAAAGATATTTTCCCTGATGGTTTTTGGCATATGCACTCTGTGGGCATCCATGGGGGCATTGTTTCTCCTCTTATCTTACTTATCGCATTAGTGAGTGTGACGTCTGTTATGCTGCTTGCATATAAACTTTTCAATGTTAAATCAAGAGTGTGTCATACGTGGGCATGTGGTTATAAAACCGCATCAAAAACACAGTATAGTGCAACAGGATTTGCAGGTCCAATTCGTCGGCTTTTTGAATGGCTTTATAAACCAGAGGAGCATTTTGAAAAACAGACACTTGCAGGGCATGAAAGCAAATTGAGTACTTCTTCTTATGCCGTGCATGTTAAGCCACTTTTTGAAAAAAGTCTCTATGCAAGTGTTGCCAAATCTGTGCAGTATATGAGTTATTGGGTCTATCGTTTAGCGCATTTTGAACAGACACGCTACAGTGCGATGATTTTTAACATCATGCTAGGTGTTTTGTTTAGTTATAGAATCTTTTCCCATGAGTTTTCATGGGCTACTTTTGTTTTGGAGTTTTTTGTGTTGATGATTTCTGTTAAAATTTTAATAATTGGAGAGAAAAAATGATAGTCTATTTTTTGAGTATTTTACTTTTGTTACTTGTAGCACCTTTACTTCTCTCATATATGAAAGGGATGAAAATGGTTTTACTTCTCAAACGACCTATCTCAATCTTTCAGGGGTATAGAAACTTTTCTAAACTTTTACGCAAAGAGACGGTTATCTCAGAGGAGAGTAGTGCGATAATGCATTATGCCCCTTTTTTAGTCCTCTCTCCTTTACTCGTGGTTATGTTCTTTTTACCACCGCTTGTGAAGGGAAGTTACTATGTGAGTTTTGTGGATGCGTTTACCATTACGGGACTGATTTCACTTTCTACTTTTTTTCTGATGCTTTTAGGACTCGATAGCGCAAGTGCTTTTGGTGGGATGGGAAGCTCGCGTGAAGCTTTTATCTCTGCACTTGTTGAGCCTGCAATGGTACTGACTGTCTTTTCAGTTTCATTGATGGCAGGAGATTTGGGAGTAGGGCAAGCTGGGGTAAACCTTGCCGAGCATTTTCCAAAAGAACATATGGCAAGTTACCTTTTTGCTGGCATTAGTTTTTTTATACTGCTTTTAGCAGAAAATGGTCGCATTCCTGTGGATAATCCTGAAACGCACTTAGAACTTACAATGGTGCATGAGGCGATGATACTTGATTTGAGTGGCGTTTACTTAGCCATTATTGAGACAGCATCTTCGGTAAAGTTTGTTATCTTCGCTTCTCTTTTTGCCGCTTTGTTTATGCCTTATGGATTAGAACTTATGGCTCCACTTGCTATGCTGGTTTTCTTTATAAAACTCTTTTTTATTGCTTCTGTAGTTGTTTTTATAGAGGTAAATATCGCAAAGTTGCGTTTGTTTAAGATACCAAATCTTTTAGGTATCGCCATAGTCTTTGCATTTTTATCTTTAATAACTTTTTATGTCTTAGGAGCTTAAAATGATAGATTTTTATATAGGGCTTTTTTTAGCAACACTCATTGTCGCCCTTTTTACAACGCGACTCTATAGACTGCTGTTTTGGTATGCGTTTAACTCGCTGATGCTTGGTATTTTAGCCTTGAGTATTGGAAAAAACATTGATGATAATGCTATGATAATTACGGGTATTATTACCATCGTTGTCAAGGCGATAGGGATTCCGTATGTACTCAAAAATCTTTCGCAAAAGTTTCATTTTGTGCGTCAAATCACTCCTGAGATAAAAGTGCAGTATGCCATTATGCTTGTGCCTGCTATTTTAGTTTTCACCTTTTACCTCTCTGAGCCTATTGTGAACATGATTCATACAAATGCAAACTATGTGGCGATAAGTATATCTTCTTTGTTTCTTGCACTTTTACTAATGATGGAGCATCAAAATGTCGCCCCGAAGATTGTAGGGTTTTTAAGTATGGAAAATGCACTTTTTTTACTGGGGATTACAGCCACAAATGGTATGCCGATGCTTGTAGAACTGGGCATCTTTTTTGATTTACTCATGGCAATCGTTGTTATCAACTTACTTTTTCATAAGGAGGAACTCAAAGTATGATGCTGATTCTTTTACTGGCTCCTGCATTTATTATGTTTATGATTAGTTTTTCAAAAAACAGACGATCAAAATATCTGCTTGCGTTTACATCTTTTGTGATTTTGTTACCAATTCTTGAACTCTTTGTACTCCCAAAACCTTACAATATTTTAGGAACTTATTTAGTTGCAGATAAGTTAGACACTTTTGTACTTTTAGTCTCTTCTATCGTGGGCATAGGCGTAACCTTAGCTCTTTTAACACTTGATAAACATGTCAAAGTTTCGCCTAATGCTTACAGAAAATTTTACCGATTTTTTGCACTTTTTTGGATAGGACTTATTTTTTCCATTCTCTCCAATCATATGGGAATTTACTGGATAGGTTTAGAACTCGCAACCCTTTCAACTGTTTACATGATTAAAACAAACTACACTCCAGCGGCACATAAAGAGGCTTGGAATTATATGATAGTCGGGGCTATTGCCGTTTCGCTTATCTTATTTGGGATTATTTTGATGTATGCAAGTGCGAAGCCGATTTTAGGTGAAGATGCAATGCAATTTAACCTTCTTTTAGCCCATGCAAAAGAGATTCCTTCACCCTTTTTGTTTGAGATGGGTTTTGCCATAACCACGATAGGAATGTTTGTGAAGATGGGATTTTTCCCTATGAACTTATGGCTTGCAAACATAGAAAGAGCCTCTTTTTACCCAGTTGCTGCACTTTTTAGTGGGATTTTGGAGTCTGCTATCATCGTAGGATTTTTTAGATTTTCGCAAATTGCTATGAAAATCAACTATGACCATCTTTTTATCTTTGTTTTTATCTATACCCTTCTAACGATTTTTATCGTCTCTTTTCTCATTTTTCGAGCGAAAGATTTTATGCGTTTGTTCTCGCTTTCAGGTGTGGAACATATGGCATTGATTGTGATGTTTTGGGTCAGTGGAGCACCTTTTGCGGCACTTTTACATTTTGGTGCGCATGCCTTTTTAAAACCAGCCCTTTTTCTCTCCACAGGTGTTTTAGAATCACAAGGAAAGTATAGGATTGCAGGGGCTTTGCGTGGGTACAAGGGAAAAAGCGGAACACTCTTTTGGTTTTTAGTTTCACTCTTTTTACTCGCCATCATCTCCTTACCACCGAGTCCGATGTTTTTTAGTGAACTCTATGGTTTTGGGGCGATTTATCAGTCGATGAAGTATGAGGGCGAGGAGAAAGAAAAAGTGGTGTATAAAAGTGAACTTTTCGGACTTGTTCTTTTTGCTGTTTCTCTTATGGCACTCCTTTTGCCATGGAGCATAACTTATTTGAAGTCAATAGGATAATAAAAAATGAGATTAATAGCACGTTTTGCACAAGAGTTAGCAGATGCATTTGAAGTAATAACAGTCTATGAAAGTGAGATTCAAAGAGAGAAAATCTCTAAAGAAAAACCTATCATTCAAACCTTAGCAAAAAAACATCCGAGTGCCATTTGGTTTGAGAGAAAAATGCAGGATGATTTTGGGATTGTAATTGAAGATGCTTTTGATACACGCCCCTTAGTTCATCAAGAACGATTTCCTCAAAATCTTTACCCTTTGAGAAAAGATTTTCAAGAAAAAGTAGTGCAAGAAGCACCATATCGTCCTTATAAATACGAAGAGATTAGTGGGGAGAGTGTTTTTCAAGTCGCTGTTGGACCTATCCATGCAGGGATTATCGAACCAGGACATTTTCAGTTTTCTCAAGCAGGGGAGGAGATGTTACATCTTGAAGTGAGGCATTTTTATAAGCACCGAGGGATTGAAAAAATGCTTGAGGGTAAAACACTTATGGATGCAAAACCCATAATCGAGCGCATTAGTGGTAATGAAAGTGTTGCGTATCAAATCTGCTATCGAGATATTTTACTCCAAGCTACAAGTACAGAACTTGCTATGCCGGTGAAGAAATACCATGCTTTGCTTTTAGAACTTGAACGCACGATTCATCATCTTACAGATATTGGTTTTATTCCTAATGATGCTGGTTTTGGTGCAGCTTTGAGTTTTGCTTCAGAGCTTGCTGAAGATGCTAGAGAAAAGATGAAAGAACTCACAGGACATCGTTTTGGTTTTGGAACGGTTGATTTAGAGACACATTTTGTTGATACAGTAGCATTTCGAGCATGGTTGAACAGCTTAAAAGAACAAGTGCAGTATTTTCAAGATTGGATTACAGATATTCCCTCTTTATGGGATAGATTCGATACAACGGGGCATTTACCACTTCAAAAAGCGATGAAATATGATAGTGTTGGTGTGGTAGCAAGGGCATCAGGACTGAGTATCGATAGGCGGATAGAAGCTTTTTATCTTGAACATGGTTTTGAGATGGCAAGTGAGATAAGTGGGGATGTGGGTGCAAGGTTTAAGTTGCGTTTACAAGAATTACATAACTCTATTTATATGATGCACCAGTTTTTAAGTGATGAGCAAGAAACATTGACACTCTCTGAGGATGTACAAGATGGGGAGTATATGAGTTTTTGTGAGAGTTCTTTAGGTGAACTTTTTATGTTTATAAAATTAAAAGAAGGGGTCATTGAGCGATTTTTTGTGAGAGACCCTAGTTTTGTGAATTGGCAAGTACTCCATTTGATGATGACAAAAGACATTATTGCCGATTTTCCACTCATCAACAAAAGTTGTGATTTAAGTTATGCGGGGAATGATTTATGATTAAATTTTGGAAACGAAGAGCAGAAAAAGGGATTATTACAAAAAATAGAGTCCTTGAAAAACAACTTGAGCAGATTAAAAAAGAGATAAAACAGAGTGTAAACAAGAACTTTGCAGGGAGTTTGGCTATAAGGATGGTAGATAGTGGGAGTTGTAATGCATGTGAAGCAGAGTGCAATGCCCTCGCAAATTCTTACTATGATTTAGAGAGACTCGGCATCTACTTTGTCGCAAGTCCTCGCCATGCAGATGTTTTGCTGTTGAGTGGTGTGATGACTTTTAACATGACACCCCATGTCAAAGATGCTTATGAGCAAATACCTGCCCCAAAATGGGTCATTAGTTTGGGCGATTGTCCTCTGATGCAAGCACCATTTGAAGCAAGTTATGCCATCAATGCCCCTGCCGAGAAACACCTACTAATAGCCCATCATATACACGGATGTCCACCATCCCCTTTAGAGATAATGCAGGGGCTTTTGGAGTTTTTGAAAAAGATTGAAACTATTTAAACTTTTTGACTAAAAAAATGCCTATCGCCACACCTACAAAGATGAGTGCGATGCTCATGCCTATAAATTGAAAACTTACAGGTTCTGCGAAGTTAGGCACTTAAAACCTCTTCACAGCGTTTACAAGTACAATCTTCTTTCTCTGCTTGAAATTTCCAACAACGTGGACATTTGTGGGCAGTTGCTTTGGCGATTGTAAAAGTGTCATCTTCTACTTTAAAACTTCCAAGTGCGTCTATAGATGCTTTATCTTCATATACACCACTCACCACAAACCAATCTTGGGCATCATTTGTTTGGAGGTCTAAAACAGTTTTTGACTCTGTATAAATTACGAGTTCAAGGGTACTTTTAATCACTTTTTCTTTTTTGAGGCTATCAACAACCGAACCAAAACCTTCACGGGCTTTGCTCATATACTCTGCATCAAAGTCAGTTTCTCCTGTAACTATTGGAGCATAGGTCATGTCAAAGATAGTTTCAGCTCCCTCAGTAATAACCGCAGGTGCATTTTCTACAATCTCATCCGCTGTATAAGTCAGGATTGGAGCCATAAGAAGCAGCAGTGATTTTGTAATCATCGCCATAGCACTTTGACTTGCTTTTCTTCTTTGTCCATCTTTGGCATTACAGTAGAGAGAATCTTTTGTCATATCTATATACATACCGCTGAGTTCATTAGCAATAAAGTTGTTGAGACGGCTCATTCCATTTACAAAATCGTATTTACTAAATGAGTTGTGAACATCGTTTAAAACTTCTGAAGCAACACCGAGTATCCATTTATCAAGTGTTCCCATTTCATCATACGGAGTAAGTGTTTCAAGGTCATTAATGTTTGCGAGCATAATTCTAAAAGTATTTCTCAGTTTACGGTAGTTTTCACTAATCTGTTTTAAGATACCTTGAGAGATTTTTAAATCTCCTTGATAATCAGAAGAAGCCACCCATAAACGCAGTATCTCACTGCCAAACTCTTTTAAAACTTTCTCAGGAGCGATAACATTGCCTTTTGATTTAGACATTTTTTCACCCTTTTCATCTACAGTAAAGCCATGTGTTAAAACACCTTTATAAGGGGCTTTATGTTCAACTGCACTTGAGAGAAAGAGAGAAGATTGGAACCAACCACGGTGTTGGTCGCTTCCTTCTACATATAAATCTGCTTGATATTTTCCAGCATCATAGTTACGAGACTTAAGCACAGAGTTCCATGTTGAGCCACTATCAAACCAAACGTCTAAAATATCAGTAACTTTTTCAAGCTCTTCAGGTTTATAACCAGAACCAGGATAGAGGAGTTGTGCAATGTCCATAGAGTACCAAGCATCACTTCCTTGCATTTCAAAAATCATCGCCGTAAAGTTAAGGACTTTTTCATCTAAAAGCACTTCCCCCGTTGCTTTGACTCTAAAAAAGGCGATAGGCACACCCCAATCACGTTGGCGAGAGATACACCAATCAGGACGATTAGCGACCATAGAAGTTAAACGATTGCGTCCCGTTTCAGGAACAAAAAGTGTTTTTTCTATCTCACTGAGTGCAATGTTTCTTAGTGTTGCATCAGCACCCTCAGGCTTTTCATCGACTGAGATAAACCATTGACGTGTTGCACGGTAGATAAGTGGGGTATGACTTCTCCAACAGTGTGGATAGGAGTGAGAAAAACGGCTTACTTGTAAGACCGCATCGCCCATAAGCTCAAGTAAATCTTTATTTGATTTAAAGATATGACGCCCTAAAAAATTCTCTGCGTTTGGAATGAGCTTTTCTCTTACGATGGTTTCATCATAACAGCCTGTTTCATCCACTGGCATAATGACATCCAAGTTATAAACAAGACCGACTTTATAATCTTCTTCACCATGTCCTGGAGCCGTATGAACACATCCCGTACCGTTGTCAATTAAAACATGGTCGCCTAAAACTAAACGCGATGCTCTTTGGTTGAGTGGGTTGATAGCGATGAGATTTTCAAATGCTTTGGCTGGAAATGTTTTGAGTATAGTGCCACTTAAAACTTCACTCTCTACAAGGGAGTTTAAAAGAGCTTTGGCAACGATGTAACCATCAGTTGTGAGAACATATTCTTCATCAGGATTGAGTGAAATTCCCGTGTTTGCAGGAATTGTCCAAGGCGTTGTTGTCCAGATAACGGGAGCCGCTTTTGTATCTTTTTCAATGCCTAATTGCTCTTTTGCTTCAGCACTTAACTCAAACGCCACAAACATAGAGTAATCTTCTTTATCTTCATACTCCACTTCTGCTTCTGCTAAGGCTGTTCGCTCTGCCCAAGACCAAAACACAGGTTTACTACGTTCAATTAAAAGCCCTTTTTTTGCAACAGAACAGAGCGTTCGGTAGATGTTCGCTTCAAACTTATAGTCCATTGTGACATAAGGTTTTTCCCAATCTGCCAAAATACCAAGTGTTTTAAACTCTTCTTTTTGTATATCTACAAATTTTGCAGCATGCTCACGACACAGTTTACGAATTTCAGCAGTCTCTAAAAGCTCTTTTTTCTTTTTGCCACCAAGTTTTTTCTCTACTTGTTGTTCTATTGGAAGTCCATGACAATCCCAACCTGGAGTAAAACGCACAGATTTACCGTTAAAATAGTTATGTTTAATGATAATATCTTTTAAAACCTTGTTGAGTGCATGCCCAATGTGAATATGCCCATTTGCATAAGGAGGTCCATCATGCAGGGTAAAACTAGGAGCATCCTTACGGTTTGCTTTCATCTTTTCATAGATTTTTTTCTCATCCCATGCTTTATAGCGTTTAGGTTCATTGTTGATTAAGTTACCGCGCATTGCAAACGCAGTTGTTGGTAAAAGGAGTGTTTCTTTGTAGTCCATATAAGCCTCAAAATTGTATATAAAGTTTTGCATTATATCTTTTTAGGGTTTAAAAGCCTATAAAAGTGCTATAATAGGTGAAAATATTTTAAGGTATAAGCATTATGAAACTTCAGGTTATTTTTGTAGGGAATAAATTTGCATACAATCAGAGTTTACAAGAGTATGTTCTTCGTAAAGTTGGACAAAAAGTTGATTTTATAGATACTATTACTTATATAAAAGAGAGTGACAATACACTTTTTTTATACATTGAAGAGCAGTTAAATTCTAGCCAAAAGATTATCATTATTACCACAAAACAGAGTTATGCAACAGTAGGCAAGCTGATTTCTACGGTTACACAAGATAACCAAGTCCTTAAAAATGGTTTTTTAATTCCGCAAAAAGCAACACTTTTTCAAGAGAGAAGTTATTTGTTGGAGTACAAAGAGAGTATGGTCAATGTTTTGCAGGTGGATGAGGGTGAGGAGATGCCAGAGGTTTTGATGTATGATGAACATTCACATGAGAGTTGCCATGTTTTTGATGAAGATAAAGAAACGACTTTGGCTATTTTAAACCCTATCGCACAAAGTTTTGATGTGAATTTAACTGTGTTAGAGGAGGTCTCTGGCTGGTTAAAAATAGAGATTACAAGTAATAAGTATGGCAATATTTCAAAGTTTACAGACTCAGCAAAACAACTTTTGCCAAAAAATCTCATTGTAACATCCAATATTATGGAATATATCATTGAAAAGTTAGAGCAAAACCAAAAAAAAGTGACCTTTGCTGAGAGTTGCACAGGAGGGCTTTTGAGCTACTACTTGACAAAAAACAATGGTGCATCCAATGTTTTTCATGGTTCTTTAGTGACCTACTCTAATGCTTTAAAAGAGAATTGGCTCGCTGTTTCAGCAGAATCTTTGCAGGATTTTGGGGCTGTGAGCAGTGCGGTCGTGAGTGAGATGAGTGATGGTGCTTTAAATGTCAGTGATGCAGATTTTGCTGTGAGTGTGAGTGGCATCGCTGGTGATGGTGGCGGTACAGAGGAAAAACCTGTGGGAACTGTTTACATAGGTATACGTACAAAAACAAAACACAAAGAAGAACGATTGCATTTTCATGGCGATAGAAATTATGTGCAGCATCAGAGTGCACTTTATGCTATAAAAATGCTGCTTCTCATAGATAAAGAGACTTTTTTTTAAATTTGTATAAAAATATCTTGACATCTAAGAATGATTTGCCTATAATTTCGACCTCTTAACAAAGAGAACATGTCTTGTTAGCTCAGCTGGTAGAGCACGTCACTTTTAATGATGTGGCCGATGGTTCGAATCCATCACAGGACACCATTTATTTTTTAAATGGGCGCTTAGCTCAGTTGGTAGAGCGCTACCCTTACAAGGTAGATGTCACTGGTTCGAGTCCAGTAGTGCCCACCATTTTTTGTTTATTTGCACTTCAGTTTTTGGCTCACATACTTTTAGTATGCTTCAACAAAAACTTCAGCACAACTAAATCAAAAAAAAAGTTTTTCTTACTTTAAAAAAGATAGTGACATTATAATAAAATTTTTTCTTAATCAAAGAAATATTTTAGAGTGCGGTGGTAGTTCAGTTGGTTAGAATACCTGCCTGTCACGCAGGGGGTCGTGGGTTCGAGCCCCATCCACCGCGCCATTTTTCGATGATTTGCACTTATATTTGAAACTCACATATTACTATGCCCTTTGGGTACTAGAGTATGCTTCGCTTCAAATATAAGCACAACTCATTCGAAAAAGACTTTTTTATAATCCTCAATTTTTTCATTCTTTAATTATCATTTTATTAGCATAGACTTGTTATAATCTTATTACTTATAAACTCTCAAGGAAACATATTGAAATTATCTATTTTATTTGGTGGTGCTAGTTTTGAACATGAAATTAGCATAGTAAGTGCCATAACTTTAAAAGAAAAACTCCACAACTTTGACCTTAATTTTATTTTTTGTGACGGGGATCACTCGTTTTATCTCATAGATGCATCTGCGATGAAAGCAACAACTTTTTCTAAGGGTAATCATAAAAAAATGCCGCTGCTTACTCTTAGCAATGGTGGTTTTGTGCAAAAAAGTATGTTTAGTTCAACGGAGTACAAAAGTGTTGTTTTAAACTTAATTCATGGTGCGGATGGTGAAGATGGGACAATCGCTTCTCTTTTAGATTTTTACAATATTCGCTATATTGGACCACGAACGGATGCGAGTATTTTCTCATATGACAAACGTTATACAAAATATTTCTGTGAAGCACGGGGCATTGGGACACTTCCCTTTGAAACACAGGGGGTAAATGAGCATAAAAATCTCTCTTTAGAATACCCTATTATTGTTAAACCTGCCTCTTTGGGGAGTTCTATAGGTGTGAGTATTGTCAAAGATGAGAGTGCACTTGATTATGCCCTAGACACTGCGTTTGAGTATGATACAAATGTTTTGATGGAGTCTTTTATAGAGGGTGTCAAGGAGTATAACCTTGCAGGCTTTTATGCAGATGGCAAGTTTCATTTCTCCATTGTAGAAGAACCACATAAAGAAGAGTTTTTAGATTTTGAAAAAAAATATATGGACTTTTCACGGGTAGAGCAGGTGTTAAAAGCCGACATTAGTGAAGAATTAGAGGCAAAATTGCATGCAAGTTTTGAAAAAGTTTATAGCGGAATGTTTGAAGGTGCTTTAATTCGCTGTGATTTTTTTGTGATAAATAATCAAGTCTACCTCAATGAAATAAATCCTATTCCAGGTTCTATGGCAAATTATCTTTTTCAAGATTTTCCTGCGGCGATTGAACTTTTAGCACTCTCTCTTCCAAATAAAACGAGACCGAAAGTGACATATGAGTATATTCACTCTATATCGAGTGCAAAAGGAAAATAATGGCACTCAAGTCCATACAGTATAAGCAGCATACTTTTAACATCAGTTATGAAATTGTGAATCCAGATGCAAGTGTTGATGTAATTATACTGCATGGCTGGGGCAGTAATAAGAATTTAATGAAGCAATCTTTTGCTCCTTTTATGAGTGGTTTTCGCCATATATACGTTGACCTTCCAGGATTTGGAAACTCTACTTGTAGTACAGCTTTAACAACAGAAGATGTTGCACGCATTGTGGAACTTTTAATGGCACAGATAAATGCCTCAAAAGATATTATTTTGGGACACTCATTTGGTGGGAAAGTAGCACTTTTACTTAACCCAAAAATGCTTGTGTTAGTAGCAAGTGCAGGAATTTATAGAGAAAAATCTTTGAAAGTAAAAACCAAGATTTTTCTATTTAAAACACTAAAAATCTTTGGGTTTTCAAAGTTTCGTTCTCTTTTTGTAGCAGATGATGCCAAAGCATTGAGCGAATATATGTACCAAACTTTCAAAAATGTGGTCAATGAAGACTTCGCTCAAATGTTTCAATCATATAAGGGAAAGGCTTTGCTTTTTTGGGGGAAGGATGACACAGCGACACCACTGAGTTCTGCACACAAAATAGAGGCACTTGTAGAAGATGCACAGCTTGAGGTTTATGCAGGGGATCACTACTTTTTTATGAAAAATGCAGAAGATATATCACAAAAAATAGAAAAAATATTTTTAGAGACTTTAGGAAAATAAGATGGAAAATTATGAAACACTTGCTGCTTTTGTTGTCAATGTTCTGTTTGTAACACTCCTTGGTTGGTATTTGATTACCAATTTACAATGGTATGATTATAAATTATCGCGTGTTGTGTTTAAACACCACAAGCCACAGTGGCATATTATTTATTTTATTATTCCTTTTGTGGCTTACTATACGACAGGAAAGTTTTTTATTATTTTCTTTCTTTTTGCCGTTTTACCAGCCATATTTATTTGGCATAAACGGCTCGATAAAAAACTTGTTTTAACGTGGCGAGTACGGCGTTTTCTTATTTTGCTTATTGCTTTTACTCTTTTGAGTGATGTTTTATGTACTCTCAAAGATGTTTGTAAAGTATATAGTGTTTTTATGCCTTTAGCTATAGCCTATATAGCAAGTTTTGTTATAGAAAAATTTCTGTTTAATGTGTATAAAAAAGAGGCAAAACACAAGTTACAAGCGATGCAAGATTTAGAGATTGTTTGTATTACAGGCAGTTATGGTAAAACGAGCATCAAAAATTTTGTTGCACAAATTCTCTCTAAAAAATACAGAGTCTATGCAACCCCAAGAAGTGTCAATACACTCGGCGGTATTATGGGGGATGTGAACAATAATTTGCCTCAAGATACTGAGATTTATGTTGCAGAAGCAGGGGCACGTGAGCGAGGAGACATTAGAGAGATTACTACCTTTTTAGAGCCACAAGTCGCTGTTGTTGGCAAGGTAGGTGAAGCACACATCGAATACTTTCAATCTTTAGAAAATATCATTGCAACAAAATTAGAAATTATGCAATCACCGCGACTCAAAAAAGCCTTTATTCATACTTCTGTAACAGATGAACCGCATGAAAAAGTCACATTTTTTGGAAATGAAATAAGCGATGTAGAAGCAACACTCGAGGGGACAAGTTTTAAAGTAACCATCGATAATACTGTATTAGATTTGCATACAAAAATACTTGGAGCATTTCAAACGATGAATATTGCCGTCGCAGTGAGAGTTGCAAAGACCTTTGGAATGAGTGATGTAGAGATTGTAGACGCAGTAAAAAGACTTGAACCTGTAGAACATAGACTTCAAATGATACAAGCAGGTGGAAAAATTATTTTAGATGATGGGTATAATGGGAACATTGATGGTATGCTTGAGGGTGTGCGCCTGTGTTCTTTACATGCAGGGCGAAAAGTGATTGTTACTCCTGGTTTGGTAGAGAGCAGTGAAGCCTTAAATCTTCAACTTATAGAGGCTATTAATAATGTGTTTGATATTGTCATTGTAACAGGAGCCTTAAATGCAGACCTTTTTGAGAAAAATTTGAGAGTGAAAAATAGAATTTTCTTAGCAGATAAATCAAACCTTACCCAAGTGCTTGCAAGTCAAACCCATGCAGGCGATATTATACTTTTTGCGAACGATGCACCGAATTTTATCTAGTATTTCGTATTTTACTGCGTTTATACTTGGGCTTCTAGTTGTATTAATTGTATATGATGCAACGGCACGCTACCTTTTTTCAGCGGGTTCAACAGCATTGCAAGAGTTAGAGTGGCATTTTTTTGATGTGGTGATTTTGCTGAGTATTGCTTATACTTTTGAGCATAATTCACATGTTCGTGTGGATATACTCTATGATAAATTTTCATCTAAAACGCAGGCAGTCATTGACATTGTAGCGATTGTTTTTTTTATTCTTCCGCTCTCAGGACTTATTATTTACATCGGTTTTGATTTTGTGCAGATGAGTTTTGTGCAAGATGAAGCCTCTTCTGATCCGGGTGGTTTAGCACATCGTTGGATTGTGAAATCTTTGATGCCTTTAGCTTTTGTACTCTTAGCACTACAGGCACTCAGTAGGGGAATACAAATCATGAAAAAGTATAAAACATTATGATAGCACTCTTTATGTTTCTCTTCGCACTTGGGCTTTTACTTCTTGGTATTCCTGTTGCGTTTGCCTTTGGTGGGGTAGCGATGCTTTTTGCTTTTGTTATTCCTAATCTTGGTTTTGATGTGTTTAGCATTTTACCATTTCGTATTTATGGTATTATGGGCAATACAACTTTAATGGCGGTGCCTCTTTTTATTATGATGGGACTTATTTTAGAAAAATCAGGAATGGCAGAGCGATTGTTACTCTCAATGGCTTCTCTTTTTAAAGGAGTTCGTGGCGGACTTGGTGTGAGTATTGTCATTGTAGGGGCTATTCTTGCTGCATCGACAGGGATTGTTTCTGCTTCTGTGGTCATGATGAGTGTAATAGCCTTGCCACTCATGATAAACGCAGGCTATAACAAGTCTTTAGCAAGTGGAACAATCGCCGCTTCTGGAACACTTGGGCAGATTATTCCCCCGTCTATCATTCTTATTGTGCTTGGGGATGTGATGAGTGTAAGTGTTGGTGACTTGTTTATGGGGGCAGTGCTTCCGGGTTTAACACTTGTTTCACTCTATATAAGTTATATTTTACTCAGAGCCTATTTTAAACCACAAGATGCCCCTGCAATGGCGAGTGAAGCTATCAACTTTGTTGCTGTATTCAAGGCTATTATCCCGCCTTTACTCTTAATGATTTCTATTTTGGGTAGTATTTTTGCAGGGATTGCCTCGCCTACAGAGTCGGCTGCATTTGGTGTTGTGGGTGGGGTAATACTCTCTTTTTTCAACAAAACATTGAGCAAATCGATGCTGCATTATGCCCTGTTTGAGACCATGAAGCTCACTGGCATGATTTTTATGATTTTGATTGGGGCAACTGCCTTTAGTTTAGTTTTTAATGAACTTGGTGGTACGGATGTTATTTTAGAGTTTTTTAGTCAAGATATAGGCAATGTTTGGGTTTTTATTGGCGTTGCTATGTTGAGCATATTTATACTTGGATTTTTTATAGATTTTATAGAGATTAGTTTTATCATTGTCCCTATTTTAGTGCCTGTTATGGCTGCGTTTGGCATAGACCCTATCTGGTTTGGTGTGCTTATTGCTATGAATTTACAAGCCTCTTTTTTAACACCTCCTTTTGGACTCTCACTCTTTTTCTTAAAAGGTGCTGCAGGCGATAGTGTGAGTACAATGGAGATTTATAAGGGTATAATACCTTTTATACTTTTGCAACTACTTGGATTAGGGCTTGTGCTTGCATTTCCTGATTTAGTATTTGCATTTTTGTAAGGATGATTATGAAAGATATACTCTATGCCCCGTGGCGCGACGAATATGTAACACATGAGAAAATAGAGGGCTGTGTTTTTTGTCACATTAGCACTCATGCAGATGATGATAAAAAAATGCATGTGCTCTACCGCGATAAACACTGCTTTGTTGTGATGAACAAATACCCCTATACTCCTGGGCATTTTATGATAATTCCTCATTTTCATACTGATAAGCTTGAAGCATTAGAGAGTGAAACTTGGTTGCATATGTCTGGGTTGGCACAAAAAGGGGTCAAGCTTTTAAAAGAGGGCTTTGGTGCGCATGGTGTAAATATCGGGATGAATTTGGGGGCAACTGCGGGTGCAGGAATAGCCGAACATATCCATATGCATTTAGTCCCGCGTTTTAACAGAGATACAAACTTTATTACGGCTATTGGGCAAAATAGAGTCTATTCTACAGATTTTGAAAAAATATATGAAACAATCAAAGCATTGATTCCACACTATTTAGGAGAAGAAGATGGCTAATCCAGCACTTACTGTCATGCAGCTTGAACTTGCACTTAACAATTTACAAAATACCATGGTCAAAGAAGATGGCAGTTTTGCACTGGATGATACATTTTTGAAAATGTTTGATGATTTGATGCAAAAACTTGCAGAAGCTCGAGCAATAGCAGAAGATTTAAGAAAAAATTCTTAATCTCTCTTCTTGCTTTTGAGTGTAAAGTAAAATATCCCTGCAATTACTACGAAAATAAGCATTCGAATTGTAAGTGTTGTAAAGTCTGTTGTGTCATTCATAAAAGAATTATAACATAGAAAATTCAATAGTTGGAAAGAAGTTACTTTAAAGATAATTTGATATAATTATTCTTATAATAAAACATTATAAGGAAAAATTATGAAAAGAAGAGACTTTTTTAAAACTTCTATCGCGGCTTCTGTTGCATTAGTTGGAAGTTCTTTGTCAGCAGGGGTGACGACACAACCTATTACTGGACGAAAAATTTCTAAAGTTGCGTTCCCTGAGAAGCGACCGATGATTACATACTCTGATAGACCACCACTTTTAGAAACACCAAGAGATATATTTACTCAAAGTATTACACCAAATGATAGTTTTTTTGTACGTTGGCATCTTCCGGATATTCCAACATATATTGACCCAGATGCTTATACCATTAAGATTGATGGTTTAGTGGAGAGAGAATTAAACATCTCTTTAAAATCATTGAAACATGATTTTGAACAAGTTGAAGTGACTGCAGTTTTACAGTGTGGTGGTAATAGCCGTTCTGCATTTCACCCAATTCCTGGCGGAATCCAGTGGGGAAGCGGTGCAATGGGCTGTGCAAAATGGAAAGGTGTGCGTTTAAGTGACATCTTAGACCGTGCAGGACTGAAAAAAGATGCACAGTGGATAGGTTTTAACGGCTTAGAAAAAGCAGCTTATTATGAAACACCAAACTTTGTGCGTGAATTACACTTAGAAGAGTTAGATGATCATGTAATTTTAGCGTATGAGATGAATGGTGAAGATTTACCATATCTCAATGGCTATCCATTGCGTTTAATTATACCAGGATACTACTCTGATAGCTGGGTTAAAATGATGAGTCATATTACGGTGACAAATAAGTATAAGTCTCTTTTCTTTATGGATGAAGCATACAGAGTTCCTGATAATGCAACAGAGTCAGAGACACCTGAAAAACATTTTAAATCAACAAAACCAATTACAAAAATGAATGTAAAATCAGTCATCGGCTACCCTTTAGAAGGGGCAAAAATTGCTTATCATTCACAACTTGTTGTGCGTGGTGTTGCGTTTGACAGCGGGTTAGGGATTAAAGATGTACAAATCTCTTTAGATGATGGAAAAACTTGGGAGAGTGCACTTTTAGATAATGATGCCGGACGCTATGCTTATAAAGCATTCCGATTTGGATTTAAGCCAAATAAATATGGTAAATTACGCATTATGGCAAAAGCTATCAATAGACTTGGTGAGGAACAACCACTTGCAAAAGATGTGTTATGGAACCATGGTGGATACAAATTTAATGGTATCGATGTTGTAAATGTAGAAGTGGTTTAGGAGAGTATGATGAAAAAATTAATAGTAATGATGTTGTTAAGTATAAGTTTGTTTGCACAGGTAAAAGAAGAGATGGAAGTACCGTATATTGCCTATGAAATTAAAATGGGTAAGGGCTTTGATGCCGTTAATGCAAACTGTTTGATGTGTCACTCTTTTGGGTATATCATTAACCAAGGACCGCAATCAAAACTCTTTTGGAAAAAGAAAATAGATAAAATGATTGTACATTTCAAAGCACCTATCACAAAAGCCGATCAAAAAACAGTGCTTGATTACCTTTACAAACATTATGGAAACGGAGAGTTGAAGTAGTTTATACACAAACCATACACATACACATGTTATAATTTCTTATCAAAAATAGGAAATAAAAATGAATCGTATTTTAAAAACAGTTGTATTTATGGTGCTGAGTTTTCATATGCTTCATGCAGGGCAATTTTTGTTGCCTGCTGAAGCATTTAAACCATATGCGAAGGTCAATGACAAAGAACAGATAGAAGCAGGCATACTTCTAGGGAAGAAGATTTATGTTTATGAAGAAAAAGTAAATGTGAGCCTTGTAAAGGGCAGTGGCATTACACTTTTAGAAAAAGTTTCCCCTCAGTCGGTAAAACATCACGACACACTTGTGTATCTCAAATCCCCAAAATTTATTTTAAAACTTGCAAAAGAAGCCGGTGTTACAGGCATGCAAAAAGTGACACTCAACATTGCTTATCAGGGTTGTTCTGATGATGGCATTTGTTATGAACCAGCTGAAAAAAGTTTTACACTTCAGGTCAATAGCGATAAATTAGGTAAAGCAAAAGCATTACCTGCTTTAAATCTTGATGCAAAGAGTGAAAAATCAGAGACTGATACTATTGCCGATACTATTAAGAATGGCAATATTTTTATTATTCTTTTGACATTTTTTGGATTTGGGCTTTTACTTGCAATGACACCTTGCGTTTTTCCGATGATTCCTATCATTTCAGGTTTAATCATTTCCCAAGGCAAAGGAATTACAACAAAAAAAGCATTTCTTCTTTCGCTTACATATGTGATTGCGATGGCTGTTGCTTATACAATCGCAGGAGTCTTAGCAGGGCTTTTTGGTGCGAACCTTCAAGCAGCACTGCAAACGCCATGGGTTGTTTACTCTTTTGCCTTTATTTTTGTAGCCCTTGCATTTAGTATGTTTGGTTTTTACGAGTTGAAACTACCGGATGCTTTCGTTACTAAAATTAGTGCAAAACAGCATGGTTCTGGTTTTGTTGGTGTGGCTATTATGGGCTTTTTGTCCGCTCTTATTGTCGGGCCATGTGTGGCGGCACCACTTGCTGGAGCACTTGTTTACATTGGTCAAACAGGTGATGCCCTACTTGGCGGTATAGCTCTTTTTAGTATGAGTATAGGGATGGGTGTTCCACTCATTGTAGTAGGTGTAAGTGCAGGAAAATTTATGCCAAAACCGGGAGATTGGATGACCTTAGTCTCTGCTATTTTTGGTGTGGTGATGCTTGGTGTTGCTATTTGGATGCTTGAAAAAATTCTTGATGCTTCGGTGATTATGATTATGTATAGTGTCTTAGGTATTGGTTTTGCACTCTTTTTAGGTGTTTTTGAACGCGGTAATCATTTCTTTAAACAGAGTGTTGCAATGATTATTTTTATCTACTCTGTTGCTTTGTTTATTGGGTATTTGGCAGGGAGCTCAAGTATGAGCAAACCTTTGGCATTTTTAAATAAGCCTACCCTTAGCACAGTAGCTACAATACAAAAGCAAGCAAATAAAAAATTTCAAATTGTAAAATCAGTCGCAGAGTTAGATGCAGTTTTAGCAAAAAATAGAGGCAAAAAAATTCTCTTGGATTTTGCGGCAGATTGGTGTACTTCATGTAAAGAGTTTGAAAAAATTACGTTTGCAGACCCTGCTGTGCGAGAAAAAATGAATGAGTTTGTCCTTGTGCGTGCAGATGTGACAGCCAATGGAGCCAAAGAAAAAGCCTTAAGCCAAAAATATGGTGTTTTTGGCCCACCTGCAATCATCTTTTTTGATACGAATGCAAAGGTTTTAGAATCAAAAACTTTGATAGGCTACATGGAGCCAAAAGAGTTTTTAGCCCATTTAAATAAATTGTAGGAGTCGAAGATGAAAAAAATGATTGTAATGATGCTACTTGTGACAAGTGCTCTTTTTGCCCAGGTGCATTGGGTGAAAGATTTAGATGATGCTTATGATATTGCAGCACAAGAGAAAAAAATAGTCTTTGTTTTACTCTCACAAAAGGGATGTCCTGCTTGTAAATATATGAAAAATGTAGTCTTGCAAAATAGCGAAGTTCAAAAGGCTTTAGCCAAAGATTTTGTCGTGGTGCATCTGGATATTCATGAAGATTTTGTGCCTTTAGCTCTTGAGCATTTTGTGACACCAACACTCTATTTTTTAAATAGCGATGAGGGAGTGCTCAAGCGGGTTAATGGTTATGAAAATGCAAAAGATTTTTTAACAGAACTCAAAAGTCTTACTTCTCAATAAACTTTTGAGGTTGTGCAAAGTACTCTCCTTGTGCCATATCGACTCCTAAATCTTTGACGATTTGTAAGATTTTTTCATTTTTTACAAACTCGGCAATGGTTGGAATATGGAGTGCTTTTGCCATACCGACGATGGCAGATACAATGACTCTGTCTTTTATACTTTCATTTTCAAGATTTTTAATAAATGCAGCATCTATTTTAATATAATCAAAATCAATCTCCAACATACGGCTAAAAGTAGAGTTTTCAATGCCAAAATCATCCATAGCAATTTCAAACCCCATCTTTTTAAGATTTTTGAGTTGTTTGAGCAAAATTTCTAAATACTCTTCGGCTGTAACACTCTCTAAAATTTCAAAGGTGACATTTTTTGGGTCAATATCGTATGTTTGAAGTTTTTGTTTGAGAAATTTTATGAGGTACTCATCGAGTAAATCTCTTTGTGTGAGGTTGATGGAAAAACAAATATCGGTCCCTTCAAAATAAGCAAAACTTTTGTTAATAATCATCCGTGTTAAGGAACTAATGAGCCCCATCCTCTCAGCAGAACCGAGAAATTGGTATGGAGAGTAGAGTTCACCATTGTAATAACCCCGTGCGAGTACTTCATACTTGACAATTTTGCCACTTTTTATATTGACAATGGGTTGATAGTAAGGCTCAATAAGATTTTTTTCTAACATCTCTTTTGTGACATCCAACCACTTGATAATATCTTTCTCTTTTTGAATATTTTTGGCATCTCCATCAAAGAAATAATAATAGCGACTCCCTAGACCTTTTCCAAATTCTAAGGCATATTCTGCATTTAAAATACTTTTTTCTTGTTCGGTGATTTGTGCAATACCAATGGAAAAACTAATATTAATATGCTGCTGTTTCACTTTAATTGATTTGGTATCGAAAAAACCAATAATTTGTTGGCAAAAGATTTCAACTTTTTCTGCATCTTCTTCTTTCAGTAAAAAGATAAAGCGATCTGATTCTGCTTTAAACAGTGCACTTCTTGCTGTTGTATGGTTTGTGAGTTCTTGTGCAACAGTTTGCAAAATTGTGTTGGCTGTTGCTTTACCATACTGTTTGTTAATCGTAGAAAAATTTGAGATGTCTAAAAGTACTATATGTTTGTAGTGCCCTGCATCAAGACTCTCTTGCATTTGAAAAGAGTTAGGTAGACCTGTGAGATAGTCATATTTGTGATTATTGTTCTGTGCTAATTTCCATTCCAATTCTAAGGAGCTGCTGACCTTGTGTAAAATGTGGGTAAAATCTTTTAAAACAAGCGGTTCAATCCAAAATGCATCAATGCCAAGTTGAATAAAATCAAAAAGGAAGGCTTTGTTTTCTTCTTTTATAATCAGTATAACAATAATGTTTTCATCAAGCTTTTTGATTCTTTGTAAAAAAGAGTATGCATTCTTTACAGCACTATCGAGTACAAGGATTTGTGGTTTTTTTTCTAAGAAAAGACCTAAGCCATTCTCTGTATCATAAGCAGTATAATAGTTTTGTACTTTATATTCTAAAAATGCAGTGATTGCACTGTTTTTATCTTTATCATCTTCAATCATAAGCAGGGTATAGTTTAAAAAAGAGGGCATAATATATCCTTGTGAACATTCATCTAATAGTATTATAATAACATAAAGTCTTTAAGGGCACCTCTAAAACCTCTAGTACCTCTCAGTAACACAGAGGAGTTTACAATCAAGGCACTCTTTTGAAAGCCTAGCCATAGCTAAGGTGAGAAAGAGTAACGATGAGTGTAGGCTCCTCTGTGTTACCCGAAGGGAGGGATAAAAAAAGCGACCTTGCACAAAACTTTTCATCGCCATAGCTACGGCTAGACTTTAAAAAAGCTTTTGCACAATCTCATCTTTTTTTCTTCCCTCTGAGCGGTACTAGG
>WFQD01000253.1 GCA_015487265.1 Sulfurimonas sp.
CTCAACAAAAGTGGACTATGCCAATTCGTAACTGGTCACTTACCATCTCTCAACTTGCCATCTTTTTTGATGGCAGGTTGGATGATGCTTTAGATTTATGATATAATTTTAGGAATTATCCGATGCTGACACAGATTATTGAACACTACCACACTGCAACCCTCGATACACTCTTGACACAATACAACCATGAGGCTGCGCGTTTTAAACATACGAAAAAAGATGCCGCTGGAGACTTCACTGTTTTTACCCGTGAAGATTTAGACCGTATGCATGTACGCCAATTGAGCGATATACTCAATCTTTTAAAATCATTCAACATGACCACTTCACGTATTGGTGTCAATCAACTCAATATCTCCTCGACTCCAAGTTTTGCTATCACACCTCTTAAACTTTTTATTAATGCCCATGAGATAAGCAATACTACTTTTGGAAATCCCATTGGACAATATGGAGATATGGATTTAAGTTTTATTGACTACATCGAAGTGTATGAAGCAGGTAACAGTGTCAGTTTTGGAAGTGAATCAGGAACAGTCGTCGTTCGCCTCTTTACAAAAAAACCTTCAAGAGAGAGTGGCGAGTTTATAAAAAGTGAGCTAAGCAACAGAGGCTCTCTTATGACAAATCTACTCTCTGCCCATCTGTTTCAAGACTCTCAATACTCCTATCTCATCAATGCAAATTTTAGAAAAAACAGTGCAAAATCATATGATGTCAATGGTTTTACCCTCCATAATGATGCAACAAAAGGGCAACTCTTTTTTCAATTTCAAAAAGAGGATGATTACACTATAGAACTTGGCATTTTAAAAAATAGCAAGGACCCTTTTGCACATCTTAGTATGTCCTCAACTTATGCCCATATCAATGGAAACTCCGCCTACCTCCACATCAATAAAAAACTGCCTGCTCATATGACCTTGCGTTTATGCACAACCTATGAAAAAATAAGCGAAAAAACGACCGATGCCGTGGGCATCAAACTCTCAAATGGTCTCCGTCCAAAAAATCTTGACACAGCATTTCACACAAGCACAAGCAAAGTAACCTTGGAAAAAGTCATAGACTCCTCTCAAAATCACCTTTTCATGGCTGCACAACTTGAGCATTCTATTTTGTCTATAGACAAATACAATGCCAATGCAACTGCCATAAATGTCATCACAGGACCCACCACTCGCAACCTTGTGTCTGTTTATAGAGAAGATCAGTATAATTTCGATGCACAAAACAGCTTTGTATTTGGTCTCAAATATAATCACGACTCACAAACAAACAGTTTTAAAAAAGAAGATTCTAAGTTACTCTATAGAATAGGTTATATTGGAACTTTTCACAAACTTACCAATAAATTTTTTGTTTTAAACAGAAGTATCGATCCAAGCTTTTCACAAACTACCTTCTCTCCTGTCAAAGTCAAAGCAAATCCAAATTTGAAAGATGCAGAGATGTCCCTGATTTCTGATGATGCCATTTATAGACTCCAAGAAACTACAACACTCAAAGCAGGATTTGTTTGGGTTCGTACAAAAAACAGTATTGGTATCAGTCCTCTTTTGCATCAGTATGTCAATAACCCAAAAGAATTAACTATCAAAAGACCCTATTTTAGTTTAGAACACCATTTCAATGTCGATACAAAAATACAATTTGAAGTCTACAAACTTTTTATGCAAGAGACACACTACTCTCCAAATAGCGGTGGCTATCTACAATTTTTTAGCAAAATTGGAAAACTCGATATTTACAATGAACTTGTCTACCGCGCAAGTTATACAAATGAAATCAATCAACACTTTCAGGCGGGGTATGACTACTCTTTAGCCCTCTCTTACCCAATGACAAGAAAATTAGACATCACCCTCAAAGGACAAAATATCTTTAATAGTGCGAGCAGAAGTTCCATTTATGAACTCGATGCTTCAAACAAAATATCATCTACTATAAGTGTACCCTCAAGAGAGCAAGAGTTCTTTTTATCTTTGGAATATACGTTTTAATAAAAGTGGGGATTTGAGAGGGAGCTACCCTCTCAAAGTATTAGTGCAGAGTAACTAAGTACCCTAAAACTAACAACAAAAATAATGCTTTCAGAAGCAAAATATGTCCTTTATGTCTTCACTCCCACCCAACACTACCCACATTTACCAAAAATATAGGCAAAAAAAAAGCTCTATCTCAACAAAGAGATAGAGCCTTACAGTAAAGACAAGGGGAGCTACCCCTAAACATTATTTCTGTTTCGGGCATGATTATATCATAATTAATTAAACGGGGGAGAGTCTTCCCTAAAAAAGGGAAGATAAGAAATTATTTTGCTAATGCAGCTTTAGAAGCTTCAGCAACTGCACTAAACGCAGCAGCATCATTCATAGCCATATCAGCGAGAATTTTACGGTCAAGCTCAATACCAGATTTGTGAACACCGTTCATGAAAGATGAGTAATTCATTCCATTTAAACGAGCCGCTGCATTGATACGAATAATCCATAGTTTACGGAATTCACGTTTCTTTTGCTTACGGTCACGGAACGCATACATCATTGAACGTTCTAATTGTTCTTTCGCTTTTCTAAAGTGTTTACGACGACCACTATAGAAACCTTTTGCTAATTTTAATATCTTTTTGTGTCTTCTTCTACGAACAACACCTGTTTTTACTCTTGGCATATTTTTCCTTTTTCTTTACCCAGCTACTTTGTGTAATCAGGGTGCCACATCTTTGGTGGACTTGCCCAATTCTTTACAATTGGAGAGAGAATGAGTTCACTAAAAATTAGTTAATCATCGCCTTAATGTTTTTTTCATCTGCTTTAGCAACCACTTTTGGGCTGTTTTGCTCACGACGAGTTTGTGCATCTTGCTTTGTTAAGATATGGCTTCTAAACGCAGTTCCACGTTTAACTGTACCATTTTTCTTCACCTTAAAACGCTTGACAGCGCCTTTTACCGATTTCATTTTTGGCATCGATAGCTCCTTTGTAAAATTCTCATAATTTGAGAGGCGAATTATACCAAAAATTATCTTATATTTTGTTATAATACTCTTATGAATTCAATCCAACACATAAAAAATGCCCTCAAAGAGCTTGATGACGAAGTCCAAAAAATCCTTCTTGATTGGGATATTCCCCTCAATGAAAAAGACAATCTCATGCTCCCAATTCTCCAACAAAAACGTGTTTTAGACCAAACTTTAGAAGATTTAACCTACCTCAAAGAGCATCCACCTACGCCAAATCAAGCCTGTGGTATCTCAAAATACAGAGAAGATTAAGTAGATATTTGTTACTATTAGTTTATTTACACTAAATAGGCAGTTTATATGAATGAAAGTTACGATTGGGATATTTTTGAAGTTTTTAAAGAGCAGATTGAAATTCAACTGCCAAAACTTGAACAACAGATTTTACGCTTAGACAAAAAAGAGACAAAAACTGATGCAGTCAATGAACTTTTTCGAACTTTTCATACTTATAAACCAAATACCGACTACCTCCGTTTACACCCCTTTTATGAACTTGTGCAAAAGGTTGAGAGTGTTCTGAGTATTTTACGAGAGGACAAGGCAGCGGTTTCTGAGTCTATTATTCAATGGCTTTTTCTTGTACTTGATCAAATTACCCTCTGGTTTCATGAAATGGAAGATGGGAAAAACACACTTTCTCCTTACCCTGCAGGACTCTTAGAAAAAGTGCAAATCACACCTTCTCGCATAAAACCTTCACAAAGGCTTCAAGAGCTAAGCATTCTCTATGTTGATACAAATACAAAACGAGCCGAAAAAATAAGTGCATTTCTTACATCACTTGCAAAAGTTTGCGTTGTAAAAACGAGTCGGGAAGCAGCACAAAAGTACCTGCAAACAGAGCCTATCGATATTGTCATTATGAACCTTGCAAAAGAAAATTTTCACCTTGTTGAGCATATGAAAGACAAATTTGAAAACACCTCTACACTCGCTGTCTTCGATAAAATTTCTTCTCTCACACTAAAAAAATTACTCAGTTACGGCATTAGCCACACAACAACAAACCCGCTGAGTGCAAAAGCTTTACAAAGAGAGCTCCTCTCTATAGTCAAAACATTTTTCTCTTCAAACACACTCCTTATAGACCATAAAAACATCACTGCATTTATCCAAACTCTCCAGCCTCTGCCAAATACCATTATGCAAATTATGCAGATATGCGATGATGATGAAATTCCCATAAAAGAGTTAGTAAAAGTTGTCAAAACTGACCCTATCATCGCAGCAAACATTTTAAATGTCGCAAACTCTCCTCTTTATGGAAATGTAGAACTCAAAACCATTGACCAAGCAGTCACACGCTTTGGAAAACGTGTTGTCAAAGCACTTGCCATGAATGGAATGAAAGAAGCACTCGGAGAGATTCACTTACAAGCCTATGCAATGACAGAAGAGGAGTTCTCTAAAGTTTCCATGAACCGACTCTCTTTAATGCTAAAATGGTATGCAAAAGTCAATATAGCAGATTTAAATATTCTCTCCTCAACCGCACTTTTAGGTAACATCGGGCAATTACTCATTGCAAAAGAGATAGAAACAAAAAATCAAATAGATGACTTTTTACACAAAGCGCATAGTGTGCATTTTAAATATGCTGAAGAATCACTCCTACACACCACAACTTCTATTATCAGTTCGCAAATTTTAAATTATTGGCAGCTCTCAAAAGATGTTGTAGATATTATCGCCTTTGGAGACACTCCTGAAGAAGCCCCCGAGGAGTTACGTCGCCTCGCCGTTGCCAACCATATAGTTTATACTATCGTTGATAATCAAGGCAAAATTATGCAAGAACTCTCAGATGAGATACTCCTCCTCCTAGCAAATCATGGCTTTGACCCAAAATCGCTTGAAAATGCCCTTGAACATCTTCACGAAGTGAACAAATAATCCCCTAAGCTCGCAACTCTTTTTTAATTACCTCAGCCACACGAAAAGAGTTGGCATAAATCGTCCAAGTGTACGGCACACTTCCACCTGTTGGCATAAAAGAGGCATCGCTCACATAGAGGTTTTCCAAATCATGTGCCTTGCAGTTTTTATCTAAAACTGAAGTTTTTGCATCCTCCCCAAAACGGCACCCTCCTGCAACGAGGTTTGGTGGTGGGGCTGAGGAGATGTTATAACTTATCTCAACAGCTCCCATCTTTTCTAAGACCTTTACCGCTTTTTTTGCCAAATGTTCGCCGACTGCTAAGTCATGCGGGTGTCCGTTGAGGTTAATGACCCCTACAGGCACACCATATTTATCTTTTGTTTTCTCATCGACACCCACAGAACAGTTGTTTGTCGGGAGCCAGTCATTAAAAACTTCAAAAGTAAGGACTCGTGAAGTTGTGAGTGTTTTATGTATTTTTGTGGCAAGGGCTTCTCCCCACAAAAGTTTTCCCTCCTCGTCATACATTTCGCGTTTGACACGAGGAATGATGTTTTGATGTTCAAAAAGAAAGTCTATCGTCCCGCCTTTGTACTTTTTCCCCTCTGCTTCATACTCGTACCAATCCTGCAAAGAGCGGTTAAAAAAGAGTCCCGTTGTCATCAACTCTTTTTGTTGTGTTTGTGTTAGTTTTTCAAACACAAAACGACCTTGCCCACTGCCACCTGCTGAAAAAATCAAATTTTTTCCTACTTCACCACTTGAGTTTGCCAAACCTTGCGGAAAAAACTTGTTTTTTGAGTTGAGGAGTAAACGCGAACTCTCTATGGCTTGTGCAGCGACTACAAAAATCTTCGCTTCGATAGAGTGTGCAAACCCTAACTTTGTATAGTAGTATGCTTTTGTCACTCTTTTTGCATCACTCTCAAGTCTATACACAAAAGCATCGGTAATAATCTTTGCATCACATTTTTGTAAAAGAGCAGCCCTTGCACTCCCTTTTGCTCCACTTGCACAGCCATAACTCCCACAAAAGTTTGAGTAGTAACAGCTATTGCGTTTGAGGGCATCTTGAGAGAGTACTGCTCGTGGTGTAGGGATGGACTCATAGCCTAAAACTTCACAAGCATTATCAAACCACTTTGTTACTCCGTTTGTTTGGAGTTCGGGGTAGGGAAAAGTGAGTGAGGAACGCGGCTCTTGATGTTTATGTGCAACAATTTTGCCACTCACTCCGACAATTTTTTCTACCTTATCATAAAATGGTTCTAACTCTTCATAGCTTATCGCCCAGTCTAGAACATTAGCCCCCGCTATCTCCCCATACACCGATTTGAGTTTAAAATCATTGGGTTTGAGGCGGTGAAAATAGCCACTCATGAGGTTTGAGGAGCCACCCACAAGCGAACCATTCCAAAAGTTCCAGCCTGATTTTTCACCATCATAGCGAGTAAATGAGCCATCAGGGGCATACTCATTGATGATGTGCTTTTGCTCACTTAAAGGCGGAGTAAACATATCACGCCTCGAAACAGCAAGCTCATCTTTGTTAAAATCTTTTTCGGTGTAGTTCGCACCCTTTTCAAGTACTACAACCTTAAAGCCTGCGTTTGCCAACTCATAGGCGATGGGTGCTCCCCCTGCTCCACTTCCGATTATACACACATCATACATTATACATATCTCTCTTTTGGTCTGGGTTGTCCACCCTCAAAGTTGAGCCATTTCCAGCCTGCTTCTTTTGTATTGCCCCCGTAGATGGGGTCGCCTAACATCGCTTCAAAAAGGTAGTTCATAACATCAGCAAGATAATCCTCTCCCCATGCTGTTTTCGCAAAATTTTGTAAAACTTCTTCTCTTTGCGTAGAGAGTAATTTCACATAGGTTGTTTTATGGAGTTTCACCGCCTCTTCATTGAGCCATTTCACCCCATTTTTGAGGTATGTTTTCTCTGCTTTAGAGATACGGCTATGGTGAAATACGATGTGCAGATAAGAACTCGTGTTGATGCCTAAGGCTTTTGCTTTTGGAAAAAGGTCATCTTCTAAGACTCGGAGTGTCTCTTGTGGGGTTGTAATGCTAAAAAGGCTACACCCACTCATAACCATCACAGAACTTGAGAGAAAACTACTCTTTAAAAAATTGCGTCGAGAGAGTCTATTTTTCATTTTTTGCACTAATCTTTAAAAAGTTTATCTATAAAAGATTCTTTCTTTTTGGGAACATACTCACTCGTTCGCTCATCCACAAAATCAGGATCACCTTTTTCAAACTCATCTTGCGATACTCTTGCAACATGTTTCGGGGGTCTTGATTTTTTTACAAAACCATTACTTTTTGAGCGCGCGGCACCATGAGGGATACACATAACATCCTCCTTTTTTTCCTTTATGGCTAATTATACTCCAAAAGTGTGTATGGAATGTGTATTGAACCTCACAAACCCAACACATTTTCAATACTTTAAATGGTGTTTTAAGCACCCGTTTTTTTTAATTAAGCCTTTTCTTGATAGAATACAATTAGAAAAACATAAGGAAATTTCATGAAAAGAGATATTAAAAAATTAGTACTTGGTGCTTCAGTAGTTGGAGTAATAACTATGACAAGTGGTTGTACCATGATGGGAATGGGTGGAATGGATGATGGCAGTAAAGATGCCCCTAGTGGAATGATGGGAATGATGGGAATGATGAGGATGATGGGGATGGGTGGAATGGATGATAGCAGTCAAGATACCCATAAGGAAATGGATAATGAGAGTAAAAAAGCACCTACAATAAAAGCCGATGACAATGAAAAATGTGGGGGTCATTAAATTACACATACACTACACATAAGTCCGCTACAATGAACTTAGAAAAAAATCAGAGGAGTTTCTTATGTGTATTAAAGATATGTATAAAGAATTTTCACGTTTAAGTGAATATGGAAAATCGTTAAGTTTGTTGTTTGTGCGTTTTATTGTAGCCTATACTTTTTATGGTCCAGCGATGATGAAGTGGGCAGATATTGACTCTGTGGCGATGTGGTTTGGAAGCATGGGCATTCCTTTTCCAACACTCAATGCTTACATGGCAGCAAGTACAGAAATTACAGGGGTTGTTTTACTCACACTTGGTTTATTTACTCGTGCCATTTCTATACCACTGACCATCATCATGTTTGTCGCTATTGCCACCGTGCATGGAGCCAATGGCTTTAATGCGATTGTAGATGGAAGTGAACTTGTAGATCCGTGGATAAATGGGCATCAGTTTATAGGGACAATCGTCACCTTACAAAATGGTTTTGAAATGCCACTTTACTACATACTTTTTTTGTTTGTCCTCCTTACTCACGGTGCAGGAAAATTCTCACTTGATAGAGTGATTTTTGGTGAGCGAAACTAAAGATTATGAAAGCATTAAATAGTTTCACACATAGTGACTTTCCTATTTTAATGTTTTTAGTGGAAGCTTTTTTAATTCTCTTTGTCACCATATCAGTGATTTTATTTATCTACGATAGATTTATTCAAAGAGAAAATCAGCTCCTCATTAACTACCCACTTATAGGACGCATGCGTTACTTTTTTTATGCCCTGTGTGACCCAATGCGACAGTACTTTGGCGATGAAAAATTCTATGAATCTTTTGATAAAATCAAATGGGTACTGAACGCCTCACAAAGAAAATCTCCCTATGCCTCCTTCTCTCCTGAGCAACCCCAAAAGAGTGCGAGACTCAGTATAAAAAATGCGAACTGCGTTTTAAATACCCACGATGTAAGCGAAGATTTTAGTGTCACTTTTGGCACAGATGTCAAATACCCTTTTACAAGTCATTCTGTTTTTGGAAGGAGTGCAATGAGCGATGGGGCTATCTCACCTGAGGGGACACGTTCTTTTTCTAAGGGTGCCTTTTTGGGGAAATTTCCTATCAATACAGGAGAAGGAAGTCTCACTTCAAATTTTCTCTACACACATACATATAAAAAAGAGAATGCCAAATATCTTGATAGCTATGAAGGCACTTTTTTTGCAAAAAATGTTTACAAATTTTTTAAATTTCTTTTCCATGAAAATGCAGCAGAAAATATTTACCGACATATGGTCATAGATGCAAATGATGGCGATAGTTATCTTTTTGATAAAAAAACACTTGTCTTATTTCGTATTAATTGGAATGCCCCTTTAGAAAATTTTCCCGAGGAAGTACCGCAAGATTTACCAGACATCATTTTTCAAATGGGGAGCGGTTTATATGGTGTTCGCCACCATGATGGCACTTTTGATGAAGAACACTACAAAAAAACAATGAAATTTGCAAAAATGACAGAAATTAAAATGGCACAAGGAGCTAAACAAACAGGTGGAAAATTGCTTGGGAGTAAAGTAAGTGAAGCCATTGCTTACTACCGTGGTGTAGAAGCCCATAAAGACCTCTTCTCTCCAAATCAATTTCCTTTTGCCCATACCTTAGAGGAGTTATTTGATTTTATCGGCAAACTCAAAGGGCTTTCAGAAAAACCAGTAGGTGTTAAAATAGTCATCTCTTCACAAGAAGGATTTAATGCCTATGCCAATCTCATCAAAAAACGCATTGAAGCAGGCAGTCGTGCCTATCCTGATTTTATTACTATTGATGGTGGTGATGGAGGGAGCGGAGCAGCACCCTTAGAGATGATGATGACCGTAGGCATGGTCATAACAAAGGCTCTCTATATAGCCGATACAACCCTCATAAATGCAGGAGTTCGTGACAAAGTCAAACTGATAGCGAGTGAAAAAGTCCTTACCCCTGATGATGCCATTGTCCTTTTTGGAATTGGGGCGGATTATGTCGCTATAGCCCGTGCTTTTATGATGAGTGCAGGGTGTATTCGAGCACGTGAGTGTTCGGGTGCCAATGGCAGATCTTGCCCTGTTGGGCTTGCCACACAAGACAAGAAAAAAAGAGCCTCATTTTTAGTGGAGAAAAAAGCACAAAATATTGCCTCCTATCATGAACAACTCCTCTATGGTATTCGTAATTTACTTGCCATTATGGGGCTTACTCACATCAAAAAACTCTCCAAACAAAACCTCATCTTTAAAGACCATAGAGGCAAAACCTATATGAATGTAGACCATTATTTTGAAGCATCTGTTGTCGATTAAATTATGCTATACTCCTAAAATGAAACTGATTTTTACCCTTCTACTTTTTTCACAACTGCTTTTTGCACAAAAAATTGAGCTTGAAATCTTAGGCTCAGGTGGACCTGAGATTGATGGCAGAGCGAGTACCTCTTACCTTTTATGGCTCGACAACAAAGCAAAACTCATAGTAGATATGGGCAGTGGCTCCATGCTGCGTTTTGAGCAAGAAAATGCGAAACTTGAAACACTTGAGGCAGTGGTGCTTACCCATCTGCATATTGACCATAGTGTTGATTTACCTGCGTTTGTGAAAGCGGGTTACTTTAGCCAACGCAGAAAAAGCCTTGATATTATCGCCCCTTTTGGCAATGAAGCCTTTCCATCTATCGCAGAATTTTTAAACGGTTTATTTGGGCAGCATGGTGTTTACCGATACATGAGTGATGTTCTCTCTCCTGAGAGTGATTCATTTGAGATTATTCCTATTGAGATAAACTCGCCAACTCTCATTACGAGAAAATACCCCTCTTTTACACTCCAACTCATTAACACCCATCACGGCATTGTCCCTGCCCTTGCCCTTAGCATCCTTGTTGATGATAAAAAAATCGTGATTAGTGGCGATACTAATGATAAAGAGCAACACATAGAAAGTTTAGCGAAAAATGCCGACCTTTTCATCGCCCACCATGCAGTGCCTGAACATGCCAATAAATTTGCAAAAAATTTACATATGGCACCCTCAATCATTGCAAATATTGCACAACAATCCCATGTTAAAAAAGTTGTTTTAACCCATAGGATGAAACGAACATTTGGCAAAGAAAAAGAGAGTTTAGGAGTGATACGAAAAGTTTATAGGGGAGAAGTTCTTTTTGGAGAAGATAGAATGAAAGTAAGGCTTAAGTAGAGAAAAGTCTCTACTTAGAACCACACTTCGCTGCACCACATTTTTTCGCTGGAGCTTTTTTCTCACCACCGCATTTTGCAGCACCACATTTTTTTGCTTCTTTTTTCTCACCGCCACATTTTGCAGCACCACATTTTTTCGCCTCTTTTTTCTCACCACCGCATTTCGCAGCACCACATTTTGCATCAGCAGATAAAGAAACTGCACCAAGTCCTGTAAATAAAGCCGCTCCAAGTAGCAGCGCTGAAAGATTTAACTTTTTCATCATGTATCCTTTTGGTTTTTTAAATTGAACTCATTGTAGCATAATAAAAGATAATAATTATGCTCCTTGAGTTGCATTAGAGAGATTATATAAAAGAAGTGTGTAGTATTTGTGCAATCTTATTGTATAATTTCATAAAAAGGCTTTACTATTTTAAACGCTACAACGCTACTTGAACAATTTCAACGCTTCTATAAAGACCAAAAACCACAGACTATGGAAAATACCATAGAAAAATTTGCCATCTTTGGGGGTGTAAACTGGGGGAATATAGATACTTCTTCAGCACTTTACCCACTCATAGAAAAACTCATTTTAGAAGATTATAGATTTATTCGCAACGACATTACAGAGCTTACAGGGGGTGCACCACTCTACCACGCTGTTTTAAGTGGTATTGCACAAGGCGATGGCAGAACCCACTCAAGCTTCAAACGAGCAAAAGTAGATGAAGCAACAGGCACAAACATAGTAGAAGAACTCACGCAAAAGGGTATCATTCGAGTCGATAAGGCAAAAAATATCTTTACCTCATGGGAACAAAATGAAAAAGTAGATAACAAACTCTACTTCAATGCTCCCTTCTTGCGTTTTTGGTTTGCCTATGTTTCACCGCTTTTTAAAGGTATTCGTGATGGCGATTTTAAAGAGGTCAAACAAAAAATACAAAACAGTGAAAACGAATTTAGACAACTTGTTTTTGTGCAACTTTCTCATGAACTCCTCAAGTTACAAATGCAAGATGACCCTGTTGTAGAGATTGGTTCGTATTGGGACAGAGAAGTAGAACTCGACATCTATGCCAAAACAAAAAGTGGCAAGACGATTGTGGGAGTGTGCAAGTACACAAACAGTAAAATCAGAAAAAGCGAGCTTTCACGACTCCAAGAAGCCTGCGAAAAAGCAAAAATAGAGGCAGACACTTATGTAATCGTTGCGAAAAATGGCTTCTCAAGTGAACTCAAATCACTCAAAGGTGGAGCACTCAAACTCTTTACTCTTAAGAGTTTTAAGGCTTTAGTTTAAGCATACACATCTAACTGATGTGCATTGACTTGTGGTGTTACTGCTTTGACTTGAGTGGCAGCAAAACTTTCAGCTTTTTTTTGTGTTTCATTTGTATTTGGTGCACTTTGTTCTTGCTTCACACTCGTATCTGGTCTTCCAATTTGCACTGCAGATGTGGAAGGTGATTTATATGTGTACTGAGTAACTTGCATAGCATCCTCCTTGTTATCTATATTGCTTATCTAAAAAATTATAGCACAAAATGTAATTTAAAAATCTTAAAGTATAATTCTCTTTATGATACAGCTCACAAATATAACAAAAAATTTCGCCTCACAAGAACTTTTTAATGGTCTTAGTTTTAAACTCAACAGCGCTAACCGTGTTGGTTTAGTAGGGCGTAATGGAAGTGGAAAATCTACTCTTTTTAAAATTATTCTAGGTGAAGAGATTGCCGATAGTGGTGAAGTCATTTTGCCAAAAAACTATAAGATAGGCACACTCAAACAGCACCTTACCTTTAGTGAAAAAACCGTGCGCGAAGAAGCCTCACTCGCACTCAGTGAAGAGATGCGTTATGATGTTTACCGAGTGGAAAAAATCCTGTTTGGATTGGGATTTACACAAGAAGATTTAGACAAAGACCCGCTCTCTTTTTCGGGTGGGTATCAGATTCGTATCAATCTCGCTAAACTCTTAGTCACTGAACCCAATCTCTTGCTCCTTGATGAACCGACAAACTACCTTGATATTATCTCTTTGCGATGGCTCAAAAATTTTCTTTGTTCTTTTGATGGAGAGGTCATTCTTATCACACACAACCGTGATTTTATGGATAGTGTTTGCACACATACGATGGGGATTGTCCGTAAAAAAATGGAAATCATTCAAGGCAATACCCATAAATTTTATGAGCAACTCTCCACCAATGATGAGCATTATGCCAAACAAAAAATTGCACAAGATAAAAAGGTCAAAGAGCTTGAGGAGTTTATCGCCAAAAACAAAGCCCGTGCTTCTACCGCAGCCCTTGCACAATCAAAAGTCAAACAGTTAGAAAAAATGACCCTTCTTGATGACCTTGCGTTTGATGATACACTTGCATTTCATTTTAACTTCAAAGAGACCCCTGCAAAAATCATGCTTGAAGTAGAAAATCTCTCCTTTGGCTACACACCAGAAACACTCCTTTTTGAAAACATCAACTTTAGTATCAAACGCGGTGAATGTATCGGGATTATCGGGAAAAATGGAAAAGGAAAATCAACCCTTTTAAATACTTTAGCAGGCGAGCTTAAAGCTTTAAGTGGTGAAGTGCATTCACATCCTTCGGTCAATTTTGCCCATTTTGGACAAACAAACATCGCCCGACTGCATCCAAACGCAACGGTTATAGATGAGATTCACTCAGCAAACACAAAACTCTCTACCCAACAAGTGCGAAGCATAGCAGGCTCCATGATGTTTAGTGGAGAGAGTGCCGATAAAAAAGTTTCTTTACTCTCAGGAGGGGAAAAATCGCGAGTTATGCTCGGACAGATTTTAGCACAAGATGTAAACTTACTCTTTTTAGATGAGCCAACAAACCACCTTGACATTCAAAGCATAGAGGCACTCACACAAGCGATTATCAACTTTGAGGGAGCCGTTATCATTGTCACACACTCTGAAGAGATGTTACGACGTGTTTGTGATAGACTCATCATCTTTGCTCGCGATGGTGCGGAGTATTTTGATGGTGGCTATGATGATTTTTTACAAAAAATTGGCTGGGAAGAGGAAGAAAAAGAAGAAGTGGTGAAACAAGCACCCAAATCTTCCACAAAAGAGAACAAAAAACTCCGAGCGCAACTTGTGAGAGAAAGAAACAAAGAGACCGCAACTTTAAAGAAAAAAGTAGAAAAATTAGAAAACCAAATCATGGAAATCGAAGAGTCTGTGAGCCTTCACCATGAAGCACTCATAGAAGCCTCAAACACAGGGGAAAGTGCCAAACTCATGGAACTCTCACAACTTGTTTCCAAAGAAGAAGCCCAAGTAGAAACCCTCTTTGAAGCCCTAGAAGAGACACAAACTGAACTTGACACGATAAACGCAGAGTATGCACTCAAGATAGAGTGCCTATAAACTCCACTCTCAGAGGACTAAGCACAGTTTGTTTTGTAGTCTAAAAATAAACTTTCAACAGGGATATGCAGTTGTTTATGTAGATTTCTTATCATCTCAATAGTTAATTTTCTTTTTCTATTGAGTATCTCCGATACTCTTGATTTGCTGCCAACTATTGTGACTAAATCTTTCTGTTTTAAACCCTCTTGTTCCATTCTAAACTTAATAGCTTCTATTGGGTCTGGAGTATCTATCTGAATTCAAATATGTTTTATTTTTGCCCATCTCATAAATCCTGTTATAGATAAAAGCATTAACATCATTGCAGAAAAATCATTAATCCATACCCATAAAGAACCAAAAAAACTACCATCATGTAAGGTCAATAGTAGTGTGTAGAGTGTAATATCATTAAAAGTTGGCAGTTTAAAATCTTTGTGATTCATTGAAGAAAAATAGCTGATTTTATCATTTCGCACAACAACATCACGAAACATATGTGGAGTGTTTTTTAAAACCTTATATCTCCCATTTTCCAACATTCTATTTGGAGCACCCATTCCGCTGATATATAAATTAGTATTCCTGCGAATCATTTTATATGCAAAACCTCGGTTGTCAAAACTCCAATCTTTAAGATTTTTACTTTTGTATATGCCATAACGATTACCAATTCTATAAATCTTACCATCATAATCAACCGACCATATATCACTTTTAAGACTGCTATAAACTGGTGGGAGTAGTGTATGATTGATAGTAACTGATCTCATAAATTTAGATAATGCTGATGAATGGTCTAAGAATATGCCAGTAACTGCAAGGACCACAAATGGGAAAATCGCAAGAATAACAAATATATTTGCATGGAGTTTGATAAGTTTTCGGACAAATTTTGGAAATTTTTTTCTTTTAATTAAAATCCATATAATATACCCACTCAATGCTAAAAATGTTAGCACTATAGCACCATAATCATTTATCAACAATGATACATCGCCATCAAATATTCCTCGCCCATAATGAAGGTCTCTCACAAAACGAGATAGACTTACATCTTTTCGTAAGAGCTTGCTGTCTATGTGTACTTGTGTGTTATCTAAAATCCTTAATGTTTTTCTATCTAACACCATAAGCTCTTGTTTATCAACAACAGCAACAACTTTATTTTTGCTAATACTTAGTGCTGTAATATAGTCTCCAGCTAATGCAATTTGTATGAATTGCTTTGAATTATAAGTATATATTCCATTAGATGTAGCTATATAAAGAGTATCTGCATAAGCTACTGTTGCTAAAACTTGAAAAGATGCTGTTTTTGTAAACTTTTTACCACCATCTATTGTTTCAAAAAGACCACGATACCCACCTATAACGATATGCTTTGGATTGTCTTTATCTTGATAGTAACTGGTAAAAAGTTTGTTTTCAGCATGAAAAGTATGCGATGGTACACTACTAAAAGTAGTAGTGTAGAGAAAACTCCATTTATCATGATCAAGAAAAAAGCCACTGATTGAAAGAATAAGGAGAATAAGTCCAGCGCTAATTCCTGATATTTTATGGAGTTTATAAGCTTTTACCACTTGTACTCAACTCCAGCATAAAAACTTCTTGGATCAGCAGGTGTGTAGTCCTTTTTTCCATAAGCATAACTAGCATTGACAGCATATTTTTTGTCCGTTATATTTGTCACTTTTCCAAAAATAAAGAGTTTTTTAGAGTATGCATAGTCTGCTTTGAAATTGCCTATACTATAACCTTTGTATTTATCGACAGTGTGAGCATCATCCATCCAATATGAGCCAACATATTGCCATTCTGCCATCATTTTCAAGCCTGTTAAATAAGTTGGCATATAAAAGAGTCTTGCGTTCGCAAGGTTGTTTGGAGCACCTGACAATTCATTATCACCATATTTTGTATCATTATCGTAATTATGCATACTATACGAATAGCTAAGACTACTTTCCCACTCTTTTGTGATTTCAGATTTCAATGATGCTTCTATACCTTTATGAATACTTGAACCACCATTTCTATAACCACCAGTATTTCTATCTCGTATGATAGTATCGCTAATTGTCATATAATACACTGCTAATTCTAAAAATGATTTTTTAGAAAAATATTTTTTAAGACCAATCTCGTAAGTATTTGATTTCTCAGCTTTTAAATCAATGTTTTCATATCCAACTTTTACAGAGTAAAGCCTCGTTGCTTGAGGGATTCTAAAACCATTTGC
>WFQD01000254.1 GCA_015487265.1 Sulfurimonas sp.
ACTTAATAAGTATAGTTATCTATTACTATAGGGAAACCATATTACTATGGATTTCAAAATAGAATAGACGGTTGTTGTTTATTAGTTATTTCTAAGTATTTAACACTCTCTAAATGAATAGAGCTTGTCTCTTACTTGCTTAGTTTTCAATGATCTCAAACATTCTTCAAAAGCTTTACTCGAAGTCTCTCTAGTCCTTTTAAACAAGGTCTCTCTGTTTGTGGATGGGAATTATAGGGGGATGTTGCTTAGAGATTGCTTAATGCTTGGAGAGTTTTCGAAAAGTTTTTACTTTCTTTTTCTTTGACATGCAATTTTTGCAAGTTGCTTTCTATTAACTCTTTCTTTATATGATACCAAATACATTAATTCATATACAAAGGAAAAATTATGGGACTATATGACAGAGATTATGCAAGAGGAAGCTCTGCAGCATACCGAACACACAGTCGTGATGATTCACAAATTATCTCTTTTGTAAAAGAGACATATAAATTATTTGCCGCTTCGATGATGGCAGGTGCCGTAGGTTCTTATGTAGGTGTTCCTTTGGCAGGAGCTATTCAATCTATGATGTGGCCACTCTTCTTTTTAGAAATTGGTCTTTTAATTGGCTTACAATTTGTAAAAAATAAACCTGGCATTAATCTTTTAGTAATGTTTGCTTTTGTTTTTATGACAGGCATTACTTTATCGCCCTTATTGGCTTATACCCTTGGCATGAATGGTGGAGGTGTCATTATAGGCAATGCCTTTGCAATGACTTCGGTAGTATTTGGTGCAATGAGTTTTTATGCTATTAAAACTACAAGAGATTTCACAAGCTATGGAAAACCGCTTATGATAGCAATGTTTGTCATCATTGGGTTTTCAATTATAAATATTTTTCTTGGAAATCCAATGTTTCAAATCATTATTTCTGGAGCTGTTGTAGTGCTTTTTAGTATTATGGTTATCTTTGATACACAAAATATCATTAGAGGTACTTACCAAACACCTATTGATGGAGCAATTGCTCTGTATTTAGACTTTTTAAATATTTTTACAGCACTCCTCCAACTCTTTGGTATTTTTGGTAGTGATGACTAAGCAGATTCCTGCTGAACTTTTACGGGTGATTGATGCTAACATCAATCGCCTCAAAGAAGGTATCCGTGTCGTTGAAGACATTTTACGCTACCGCGATAACAATAAAGCACTTGCCTTAAAACTCAAAACACTCAGACACAAAGCGACTATAGAACTCTATAGAGAACTACTTACACAAAGAGACAGCATCAATGATGTTTTACGTCCTTCTACAAAGAGTGAACAAAAACGCAGAAACATTGAAAGTATTATTGTGGCAAATTTCAAACGAGCACAAGAATCTTCACGTGTTCTAGAAGAAGTTTTTAAACTCCAAGATACACAATTGAGTGAAAATTTTAAATCTATTCGGTATGAGCTCTATGCTCTCGAAAAAGAGATTATTTTACACCAGATGTAATAAAAGCAACTTCAAACTCTAAGTAAGAGAGTGGATATTCTTGCATCAGCCGCTTTGTTTCTTTAAAATTTAACACTTTACGCGAACCACTCACCCCACTGCGTTTAATGTACTGAAACATTTCCCTCACACTAGCAAATTCCATTGTATAGTGCACGACTTCAAAATCAGCATCAAAATATTTCTCTTGTAACTTTTGGATTTCTTTGGATGATTGCAGTAATGATTGCAAAGAAGCTGTAGTGTTTAATGTTTTAAAAGTATTTGCTGTAAAAATCGCAAGTGCTATAGGAGCATTCAAAGTACGAATACCTTGAAAAACTTTTTCTAAATCTTCTGCCCATTGGAGTGCTGATGCAGAAAAAATATAATCATACTGCTGTGTTTGGAGTTGTTCAAAAAGTGTTTTATCATTAAAATCACCATAAAAAGTTTCGATATTTTCAGACTTCGGATGGAGTTCTAGCATCCCTTTTGCAAAATCAATACCTGTAAATTTTTCATAATGCCAATCAATGCTTTTACAAATTGCACCACTTCCGCAACCTAAATCTAAAATATACTGAGGCTTACTCTTCACACTTGCAAGTAATTTGTGAACAACCTGCGTTTGAATAGTATTGAGGGATGCATAACTTAAAGCATGTTTTGAAAATTCTGAGCTGATTTTCATTTTTTATTGAGACTCAAAGAGAGAATAAAAATAGCAATGACACACAAGACAATAGTTGCCCCAGAAGGCAAAGAGTAATAATATGAAAGTGTCATCCCAACAATCACACTTCCAAGTGCAATGAGCAGTGATATAAGTACAGTTTTTAAAAAGCCAACTCTAAACTGCAACGCTGCCACAGTTGGAATAACCATCAAAGCACCAATAAGTAAAGACCCCACAACACGAATAGAAAGAGCAATAATAATTGCCACAACACTCACAAGCAGATAATTTAAAAATGTCACTTTTATACCACTTGTTTTTGCCACCTCTTCATCATAAGCTATAAAATAGAGCTCCTTTGAAAAAAGAAGGAGTAAAAGTAAAGCGACAGAACCAAAACCTACAATTGTAAGAATATCTGCTTGACTCACAGAAAGAATAGAACCAAAAAGGTAAGAAAAAAGTGAGTTGTTAAATGCACCTCCAAGCGAGACGATAATAATAGCCACAGCCAAAGACCCAGAGAGTAAAATCGCTAAAATGGCATCAGAATAAAGTGCAAAAGTACTGCGTAAATACTCAATCATCCATGCTGATAAGACAGCAACAACAACAGCCATCCATAAAGGATTAAACCCAGCGACCAAACCAACAGCAACACCCACTAAAGCAGAGTGTGCCAATGTCTCACTCATCATGGAGTAGCGTTTGAGTACAATGAAAGTACCACTAATAGAAGCAAGTGTTGCGATTAAAATACCAGCAAGGAATGCTCGTTGCATAAAATCGTATTCAAACATTTCAAACATACTTTTTCCTAATGCTCATGGTGTTTATGCTGATGGATAGAGTGTGTTTCTATGCCGTAGAGTGCAGACATTTCATCACAACTGAGTGTCTCTTTTGGAGAGTTGCAAATGGTAATTTTTTGATTCACAGTAAAAAGCCTGCTAATGTCATCTGCAATCACCCCAACATCATGGGTGATAAACAAAATAGTAATATTCTCTTCTTGATTCAACTTTCTTAAAAGTGCATAAAAACGCTTTTGCGATACCATATCGACACCGGTATTTGGTTCATCTAAAATTAAAATTTCTGGTTTTGAAGCGAGTGCCCGAGCTATCATAGCGCGTTGACGCTGTCCACCAGAGAGCTTGCCAACCATCTTCTCTTTTAGGTCTAAAACATCCATCTTGAGCATACTATCTTCTATAAGTTGCTTCTCCTCTTTACTCAAAATTGAAAAAAAACTGTGTTTTGAGGTCATGCCCATTTTCACAATATCTTCAACAGTTGCAGGAAAATTCTCATCTACATGCGATGCACGCTGGGGGACATAGCCTATTTTCTCCCAATTTTTAAATGCTTTGAGTTTTTTCCCATAAAGCTTTATTTCACCACTTGTTGGTTGTGTAAGCCCTAAAAGTATACGAGCCAATGTTGTTTTTCCTCCGCCATTGGGTCCAATAATAGCAATATACTCCCCATTAAAAATTTCTAATGAAACATTGGAGAGAATATGCTGTGAAGCAGCACTAAAATTGACATTTTTCACATCAAAAATAGGTACTTTAAAGTCTAATGGCAAGAGAGTGCCTTAGAAAGTTTTTGCAGATTGATTTGCATCATTGCCTCATAACTTAAATTTTCTTTTGCCTCATCTGCTGTAATATTGCCAAGTGGCTTTAAAACATCTACTGCTGTGTGTGTTGCGTTTGCTATACCTTTGATTGCCTTGTCACTTGCAAAATCTTCAAAAAATACAGTGGAGACATTATGCTCTTTAATCGTCTCTATTAAGCGAATAATATTTTTTGCATTCGGCTGTGCTTCAGGAGACAAGCCACTTAAAGAAGCAACACCAAAACCATATTTTTTTGCCAAATAACCAAAAGCATTATGATTAACAATAATAGTATCTCGATTACAATGTGCTAATGTGATTTTAAATTTTTCATCAAGCTTTTCTAGCATTTCAAGATATGCTTTTTCGTTTTTTATATATTTTTGCTTATATTTTGGAGTAATCTGTATTAATTCTCGTGTGATGAGTGTTACTGCCTTTTTCATATTTTGAAAATCAAGCCAGTAATGCGGGTCAATAGCCCTTGTTTTTTCAAAATGATTCAAAGCGACATATTGACTCATATTTACAGCTCTTTGCTTAAAATGAAAACCCGCTGTCCATGGTTCAAGTCCCGCTCCACTATAGAAAATCAAAGCACTTTTTTCTATACTTGCGACAATCTTTGGTGTCGGCTCATACTCATGGGGTTCTACACCAAAAGGTAAGATATGGACAATTTTTACAGAGTCTCCTGCAATGTGTTTAACAATATCATAAAGAGGGAAAGTCGTAACACTTACAATAGGGCGAGTCTCTTTTTGGTGTTTTGTACATCCCGTACCAAAAATTGTTAAAAAAAGAAAAAAAAGTCCTATTTTTATACTGCTATGCATGCTCTTTACCCTACTTTATAAATTAAGTTTCGTATTATACCCTATTTTGTTAAGTTTTTTTTGATATAATTCGCCCAATTAAACTTAGGAAATACACATGACGACAAGTCTTTTACTTATTATCCAAATTGTACTTGTAATTATTTTAGTAATTGCAGTACTTCTTCAAAAAAGCTCAAGCATTGGTCTTGGAGCTTACAGTGGCTCAAACGAGTCTGTATTTGGTGCAAAAGGTCCTGCAAGCTTTTTAGCAAAAACAACATTTACAATTGGCTTTTTATTTGTAGCAAATACCATTGCATTAGGGTATATGTATTCTCAAAACAAACAAGCTTCTGTTGTTGATAAACTTGTTGAGAAGAATGATGTTGCAGCACCTGCAGCCCTGCCAACAGTACCTGCACCAACTCCAAAAAAAGAGAGTAAATAATGTTAGATGAAATTTACAGCAACTGTGAATCAAAAATGCAAAAAAGCATAGAACATATGCAAAGAGATTTTAAAACACTCCGAACTGGAAAAGTGACAACAAGTGTTTTAGACAATGTCAAAATCGATTATTATGGCACAGCCACACCACTTGATCAAGTTGGTTCTGTTTTAGCGACAGATGCAACAACAATTGTTGTCAATCCTTGGGAAAAAAATCTACTTAACGATATTGAAAGTGCCATTCAAGCTGCCAATATTGGTGTCAATCCAAACAATGATGGCGACCAAATCAAACTCTTTTTTCCGCCAATGACAGTAGAACAACGTCAAGAGTCTGTCAAACAAATGAAAGGAATGGGAGAAAAAGCAAAAGTCTCCATCAGAAACGATAGACGTGATGCAAATGATAAAATCAAAAAACTTGAGAAAGAAAAAGAAATCACGACAGATGAGTCAAAAGCTGCTCAAGATAAGATTCAAAAACTCACAGACAAATTTATTGCCAATACAGACAGCATCTTAAAAGAGAAAGAAGCTGAAATCTTAAAAGTATAATCCTGTGGATATTAAAAAAATATATATGGATGCAGATGCTCTTTTAGAAGGGCATTTTAAGCTTAGTAGCGGCAATCACTCACAGTTTTACCTTCAGTCGGCAAAAGTTTTAGAAGACCCAAAAACTGCTAAAATCTTAGCAGAGGCCCTTGCAAAGCGGATTAAAGAGAGTGGTTTAGAAGTAGACACAGTCTGCTCCCCTGCACTTGGTGGGCTCATCGCTGGTTTTGCACTTGCAACGGCACTTGATGTGCGTTTTATCTTTGCAGAGCGAGTCAATGGTGCGATGAATATTCGCCGTGGTTTTGAAGTAAGTCAAGGTGAAAAAGTGCTTATGTGTGAAGATATTATCACCACAGGCGGCTCGGCTATGGAAGCTGCTGCAGTAGTAAAAGAACTCGGTGGTGAGATTGTAGGTGCTGCAGCCCTTGCAAACCGTGGTTTTTGTAAACGCGAAAATAGCGATATACAAACACAATCAAACTGTAAACTTCCGCAAGATATACCATTTTTTGCACTCGCAGACTTCACTTTTGAAATGTATGCACCAGAGGCTTGCCCACTCTGCAAAGATGGTAGTGAAGCCATCAAACCCGGTTCACGCGGAAACTAAGCTTTTTTTAGCCTAGCAAGCGTGTCAAATTTGCAGTTGCACTATTTGCATGTGCTTGTGCAAATGAACCAATGCGGGACATTAAATTAGCTTGAGAAAAATTAGCACTCTCTGCTGCAAAATCAACATCTCGTATTTGCGACTCTGAAGCAGCAGCATTCACCTGTCCAACAGAAATATTGCGAATATTTGCCATAAGTTGATTTTGCGAAGCCCCTAAAGAAGCTCGACTCTCATCAATGCTTTTTAAAGCACCATCCACTGTATCTATTGCACTATCACGTCCTGATTGTGTTGTCACATCAATAGAACCTACTAAAGAAGCCACATCGGCATTTGCAATACTCACACCTTGTGTATCACCTGCATCAGCACCAGATTGTGTAACAAAAGTTTTACCAAAAAGTGCTTTTCCATTATAGCTTGTCTGCTTTGCAATATCATCAGAAGAGGCTAAAAGTCCGTCTATCTCTTTTTGAATTGCCGCACGACTATCAGCATCCATAGTGTCATTAGAAGCTTGAAGTGTTAAAACACGTATGCGTTGCATGTTATCGTTTATGCCCTGCATAGCACCATCTGCAACTTGTAACATACCAATGCTATCGTTAGAATTCATGATAGCCTGACCAAGTCCTGAAACCTGTGCAGAGAGTTGATTTGCAATGCCCAAGCCAGAAGCATCGTAAGCGGCACTACCTAATTTTGAACCCGAGGATAAAAATCCAAGGCTCTCATTGAGTGCATGATTTTTAAGATTTGAGTTGAGATTTGCTCTCATCGCACCAATATTTGTATTGATTGAAAAGCTCATAATATCTCCTTTCATTTCATTAAAGTATATGAAAAATTATACTCTTTTTTTAGCTTTTTTGCAAAGCATCAGGCTTTCCAAAATAATACCCTTGAGAGTAATCAACATCTAAAGAACACAAAATCTTATAAATTTCTTCATTTTCAACATATTCGGCAATCACTTGCATATTTTGTTCCTTTGCAAAAATCACCATCGTTTTTACTGTAGAAAAAGAGAAATTACTTGTAGCAATGTTTTTTACAAGTGTTGCATCAATTTTTAAAATATCGGGTTGATAATCAAGGAGTCTTTCAAAATTGGAATAACCCGAACCAAAATCATCTATCGCTATTTTTACGCCTAAGGCTTTTACTTTTTGAATAAAAGCTTTAATAACTTCAAAATCTTTAAAAGCTTCATCCTCTAAAAGTTCTACCACGATACGCTTTGCGGAGTCTTTGTGGGTTTCTAAAAGTGAGTAAAATTTCTCTCGAATTGCCTCTTTTTCTATATCCAATGCCGAAAGGTTAATAGATATATCTTTATCTGTAAGTTTGAGTGCACTAAAAGCATTATCAAGGACCATAGAGGTGATTGCGGTGTAGTATTTCCCCTGTTTTGAAACATCTAAAAAGAAAAATGGAGCGAGAATTTTATCGTTTTCATCCACCAAACGCACTAAAGATTCATACTTTACAATCTCTTGCGTTTTATTGTCAATAATAGGCTGAAAGTAAGAAATAATTTTATTATTCTCTATCGCTGTTTTTACCATTTTTAAAATTCTAATATTTTCTAAAGCCTGCAAATGCTCTTTATCTGCCAAATTATTGGCAAAAATAATTTGTTTATTAGAATTTTGTAAAAGCTTCATACCATACTTGGCATTTTCAAGTACATTCTCACCATATGCATAGCTAATCCCTATAGCCACATCATAATCAAGTTCACCAATGTTGATTTTCGCCTCTTCTACTTGTGATTGTAACTGGTACAGAAGTGCTTCAATACCCTCATCATCTTCCAACAAATTAACCTTATCTAAGGCAATAGCATACTCACCATCTTTAAGTGTAAAAATATTTTGTACAGAAATAGCATCTGGAATAAAGGTGAGCAACTGTTTGGCAAAACTCTCTTCAATATCTTGCAAAATATCTTGCCCATAAAAGTTTTCTATGTTGTCAAAGTTGTCAATTTTAATTAAAATCACCATAGGAATTTTTGCAGTTTTAATATAATCATTTAATTGTCGCAAAGGGCTCATTACATCTGTTATATCATGTCGAATTGCTATATACTCAACAATCTCTGCATTGTGGTCTAAAATAGGTTTGATTGTACTATCTAAATAGTATATACTCCCCTGCTTTGAAACATTTTTTGTCACCCCTCGCCAAATGCTTTTTTTCTCTTTGATTGTATGCCATATCTCTTCATTTAAAGAAGCTTCTTGTTGATTATGTGTCGATGCAATGTAATCTTTTCCTATAAGCTCTTCCCTATCATACCCAGATATAGCACAAAAGGCATCGTTGACATATTTTACTTTTCCATCAGGGCTTATCACAGAAACAATGGCACTATAGTTTATAATTTCATTATATTGTAGGAGCTGTTCATGTGCTTTTAAGGCTTCTACTTTTTTTGCTGTTTTTCCTAAGATCTGCACAAACTGTTCAAATTCTACAGGCTTAATAAAATAAGCTTCTACCCCAAGTTTAATACTCTTGAGAAAAAACTCTTCTTCATTGTATGCGGAAAATATCAAAAAGAGGACATCTTGGTTTGTTGCATAGATTTTTTCCAACATCTCTAAACCACTCATTCTTGGCATAGCAATATCGGTAATAATAATATCAATTTTATTGGCATAAAATTTTTCTAATCCATCCTCACCATCTACTCCAACAACAATATCTGTAAAAAAATCATTGAGTATCTGCAAGGTAGATGTTCTCACTTCTGCATCATCTTCAACATACAAAAGTTTGAGTCCACTCATGGTAGAAACTATTTGTTTTAAATCATTCATGCCATAAGTATACAGAGAATAAGATTAAAGTTTATTTATAATTCAGTTGGCAGGTCATCATTCGTTCAACGAGAACCCGTGCTACTTCTACTTTTATATCTACAATGGTGGTAATCGCTAAATCTTTTAATTTTTCTTTTTCTTCAAGTGAAGCGACTTTTACAATAACATTTGCATTTTTTGAATGCTCTAAAACTGCCTCACAAATAAGCCGTTTTTTCTCTACATTATCCAGGGTGACTATAATAGCTGCTGCATCTTCTACATGTAAAGCATTCAATATAGAACGCTTAGAAGCATCACCCATATAAACTTCCTGCTCATCTTTGAGTGCTTCTCGTACATGTTTATTGGAGTTATCCACAACTATATAAGGAGTATCTAACTCTTCAAGATGTTTGGAGACATACTTCCCTACAAAACTATAACCACAAACGATTACATGGTCTTTTCGTGTAGAGAGTTTTGACATATCTGTTGTGACATCTTTTTCTTTGATAAGTTTGTCCACCCATTCACTAATATGTGGAATAACAAAAGGTGTCACAACCATAGAAAATATCACAATAAGTACTAAAAGCGAAGCCATCTCTTGTGTGAGTATTCCCCCTGAGGCAGCCACAGCAAAAATGACAAAAGAGAATTCTCCTACCTGTGACAAAGAAAGGGCTGTTTTGAGTGCCGTTGCACTTGTAGATGATAAACGCAGGGTAACAAACATCACAAAGGTTTTGAGCAAAACAATCAGAACAAAAATAGCTGCAATGAGTAAAAGATTATCACTAAAAAGAGCAAGATCAACTTTCATTCCTACAACAACAAAGAAAGTACCAAGTAAAATATCTTTAAAGGGAGCGATGTCTGCTTCTACTTTATGATGGTACTTTGTCTCTGCAATAACCATTCCTGCAACAAAAGCCCCTAAAGAGTAGGTAAATCCCATAAAAGAGGCAAACAAAGCTGCCCCCATTACAATAAACAAAACAGAACCCATAAAAAGTTCTTCAAGTTGGCTAGAAGCGGAGAAGTGTAAGAGCCATGCCACAATTTTTTTACCAACAATAAGTAAAATACCTATAACAGTTATAGCACTTAAAAGTGTGTGAAAAGCAATGGTAGCTACACTCTCTCCTGCCTCACTTGTCAAAAATCCAATCAAAATCAAGATAGGAATGACAGCAATATCTTGTAAAATAAGTATGCCTGTTGCGTTTTGTCCATAAGGAGCATAAATCTCTTTGGAACTTTTTAAATAACTCAAAACAACGGCAGTTGAAGAGAGCGAAAACGCAAGGGCAATAATAATAGAAGATTTACTCTCAAGTCCAAAACCATAATGCGAGGCAAGATAGACAATGAGTGCGGTAAAACCAACCTGCATAAGACCATTGCCAAATATCTCTTTTTTCATGGTATTCATTCTCTCTAAAGAGATTTCAAGTCCTATGGTAAACATTAAAAAAACAATCCCAAACTCCCCTATCATCTCAAGTTCATGCGAATGGCTTGCTTCTCTGAGATGAAAAGCATAAACCATTAATGTTCCGGTCAATATATACCCAATAATCTGAGAGATTCCAATTTTTTTGAGTAAAATATTTAAAACAATAGAGATTCCAAGTCCAACAATAACCAAAATAAGTGTGTGTTCCATATTCCTACTTTTATAAGCTAATAAGACATTATATACTATAATCGCGAATATATAATATATGGAGCATACAAATGACAAAATACATTTTCGTGACTGGTGGAGTTTTAAGCTCTCTTGGAAAAGGGATTACAGCGGCAAGTGTTGGTACACTTTTAAAACACTCTGGTTTAAATGTAGGTATGCTAAAAATTGACCCATACATCAATGTCGATCCTGGAACAATGTCACCACTTGAACATGGAGAGGTTTTTGTCACCAAAGATGGTGCAGAAACTGACCTTGACATTGGGAATTATGAGCGTTTTTTAGATGCATCTTTTTTAAAGACTGCAAACTTTACTACAGGGCAAGTTTACTCTTCTGTTATTGAAAAAGAGCGTGCTGGTGGCTACCTTGGGCAAACCATTCAAGTCGTTCCACACATCGTTGGAGAGATTGTTTCACGCATTAAACAAGCGGGTGAAGGGCATGACATCTTAGTTGTAGAGCTTGGAGGAACTGTTGGAGACATTGAAGGCTTACCTTTTATGGAAGCGATTCGTCAAATGAAACATGATGATGAAGTTGCGGGTACATTTTTTGTGCATGTGACACTCATTCCTTTTATTAAAGCAGCAGGCGAACTCAAGTCAAAACCAACACAACACTCAGTCCAAGAACTGCGTCGTATTGGGATTACACCGCAAATGATTATTGCCCGTAGTGAAAATGGTTTGCCAAAAACATTTAAGAAAAAACTTGCCATGAGTTGTGATGTCTCTACCGATAGTGTGGTCGAAGCCCTCGATGCAAAAACCATTTACGACATCCCTATGACATTTTTACGTCAAAACATCCTCAAACCTCTCTCAAAAGAGCTTGATCTTGGTGAATTAAACCCTGAAATGGAAGAGTGGGATTCCCTCGTGAAAAAGATTGTCCAACCCAAAGAAAAAACCATCGTTGGTTTTGTTGGAAAGTATCTTGAACTCAAAGAAGCTTACAAATCACTTACTGAATCACTCATCCATTGTGGGGCACATCTTGATACCCGTGTTGAAATCAACTGGGTTGATGCAGAAGAGATTGAAGAGCGCGGTGCTGAAGCACTTTTAAGTGATTGTGACTCAGTTTTAGTAGCTGGAGGCTTTGGAAGCAGAGGAGTTGAAGGAAAAATTCAAGCCATAGAATATGCACGTGTAAACAAAGTACCATACCTTGGAATATGTCTTGGAATGCAACTCACACTTGTTGAGTATGCTCGTAATGTTCTCGGGCTTGAAGGTGCAAATTCTATAGAGTTCGATGAAAATACACCACACCCCATGGTTTACCTCATCGACAACTTCTTAGACCAAAGCGGTGATAAACAACTCAGAACACACCAATCACCTATGGGAGGAACCCTGCGTTTAGGAGAGTACCCATGTGAAACGAAAGAGGGTTCACTTATCCGAGAAGCCTACAATGGAGAAAAAGTCATTTACGAACGCCATCGTCACCGCTACGAAGCGAATCCTGCTTATAGAGAGCAGTTAGAAGCAGCAGGAATGATAGTCACAGGAGAGTCCAATGGACTCATAGAAACTGTCGAGATACAAGGACACCCATGGTTTTTAGGGGTACAATTTCACCCAGAATTCACATCACGACTCCAAACACCAAATGCTGCTATCCTCGCATTTGTCAAAGCAAGCTTAAACGCAGAGTAGTTTTTTGGACTACTCTTTTTCTTTTTTTGTATCTTCGACAAATTTTTCTGTGTATTTTTTATCTACTTTTGGAAAAGGGAAGAAGGGTTTAAACACTTTTGAACTAAATTTCTTTGCATTTTCAAGTGCATCAAGTTTGTCTAAACCTTTTTTAGCAAACTCTCCCATCACAGGCATTTTTGTTGTCATACCATAGGTTACATCTATCATTCTATCCATAATGTGATTATCATCATTTGCCTGAAGTTCTTTAATCTTCTCTGTAATTGTCTCTTTTGTAATTGCCATCTCTTTATCCTTTTATTTTTTAGAATAAGCCATTATACAAATATCTCTCTTAAAGAGAGTCCTCATCAATAATAGCTCTTTGTCTGCAATCTTTTGCATTTAACATTAAAAATCCTTATATATTCAAAAAAGTATACAACTTCATATCTTATGCTATAATAAAAAATGCATACAATTAAAAATATTACCAAACAAAAACTCCGTACAATCCTCTCTCAAAGATTTAAAGAAGAGAAAAAACTCTCAGACATTCCAAACCCTGCCCTCCTTCATGATGCCTCGAGTGCTGCTAAAAAAATTGCAGAGGCTATCAGAGCTAACAAAAAGATAACGTTAGTAGGTGATTATGATGTGGATGGAGTCAGTTCTACCGCTATTATGGTTGATTTTTTTAGGCAAATTCCTTACCCGCTTGAAGCCATCATCCCCAATCGTTTCACCGATGGCTATGGGGTTTCTCCGAGTGTCCTTCAAAGAGTGGATGCCGATTTAGTCATTACCGTCGATAACGGCATAGCAGCAAATGCAGCGGCGAGTATCTGTCAAGAGCGAGGGATTGACCTTATCATTACCGACCATCATACTCCTTCTAAAAATCTCCCAAAGGCACTCTACATTGTAGACCCCAAACTCGAAGATTGTGACTACCCATTTAAAGAGATTTGCGGGGCACAAGTGGCTTGGCTTTTACTCGGACTGCTGAAAAAAGAGCTTGGACTTTCCATCAACATGAAGCAGTTTTTAGACATCTTAGCCATTGCCATCATCGCAGATATTATGCCCCTTATCAACATCAACCGCACCTTAGTCAAAGAGGGTTTAAAACTCATCGAAACTTCTTCTCGTCCCGCTTCGATTATCATCCGAGATTTTTTAAATAAAGCGAAAATTAGTAGTGAAGATATAGCCTTTCAAATCGCGCCTCGAATTAATTCAGCGGGAAGACTTGAAGATGCCTCCATCGCCCTTGATTTCTACACTGCACAAGACACAAACACAGCATTTAAACAGTTTGAACTCTTAGGACAACTCAACACTTTACGTAAAGAAACCGAAGCACAAACCACACAAGAAGCAACAAACGCAGTCGATGAAAATGCCCTTATCACAGTCGTTGCAGGCGAAGGATGGCATGAGGGGGTCGTCGGTATTGTCGCCTCACGTTTGGTCGATACCTTTGCTAAACCTGCCATTGTTTTGAGTATAGAAAATGGGGTTGCCAAAGGGAGTGCAAGAAGCATAGGGGAAGTCAGCATATTTCAACTGATTCAATCATGTGAACACTTGTTAAGTAAATTTGGCGGGCATACAATGGCGGCTGGTTTAGGGCTTTTAGAAGAGAACATCCCTGCGTTTATCACAGCGATTAATGCAAGTGCCAAAGCCATAAACCCACAAGACTTCATCCCCAAAGAGAGTGTTTTAGGTATCTTAGACACTGGGGATATCGACTTAGCACTTCTTGATTTACTTGGGGAGTTTGAACCCTATGGAGAAGCAAACAACCGTCCGAGCTTTTTACTCAAAGAGGCAGAAGTTGTCAGCATTAAACTCATGGGAACCGACAAGTCACATTCGCGCATAGAAGTCCGCCAACACCCCCACCAAAGAAAAACAGTCGAACTCATTGCGTTTCGCACAGTCTATGAAATGCCTGCAAACAGAAAAATAACAGCAAGTTACAAAATTACCAAAAATGAATTTAACGGGAGAATTACTCCACAGCTCTTAGTGGATAAAATTTATTAAGCTATAATTGCACTTATGAAACATCAGTTTGTCCGCAAGTATTTTAGCATTGTTCTGCTTCTTGCTTCATTTATGGAGAGTTTTCACCATCATCATGATGGACTCCAACATAGTGATTGTCAGATTTGTAGCATTGCTGCAAGTATTGCCGATGCTGATACTCCCGTAGAAGTACACTACCTTAGCGAACTTTTCCTGCAAAGTGAAGCGACACTTGCACCCCTACAAAATTCTATCGTGGCTTCTGTTCAAGACCACTACAAATCAAGAGCCCCTCCGCACATACTCCTTTAATCCACAAAAAAACCATACAAATATTAATTATTGAAGGAATAATCATGCAAAAAAAATTGCTATTATCACTTTTTGCTTTTACAAGTTTACTTGCAGATAGTGAAGTGGAGATACTCAAACAACAGCTCCTCCAACAACAAAAAATTACCCAAAAGTTACTCAAACGCATTGAAGCACTCGAAGTCAAATAAAAAACAGTCGTCCATACAGTACAAGCACAAGCTGCTGTAAAAAATGTCAATACAAGTGCAAGTTTTTCACAAAACGCTTATCTACCAGACATCGCCCTTGTTTTAAATATGTCGGCAGTCTCTCGAAATGTTGATAACACGGTTTATAATAGTTTTGAGATTCCAGGATTTTTAGCTTCTGAAGATGCAGAACTTCCATTTAATGCAGACAAAGGCTTCAACCTCAATTATGCCGAAGTTGCAATGCACTCAACTGTTGACCCTTACTTTGATGCTTTTGCTGTTTTTCACCTCCATCCTGCTGCATTTGAAATTGAAGAAGCTTATGTAAAAACACGAGCCTTACCCTATGCACTCAGTGTCAAAGCTGGGAAATTCAAAAGTGCCTTTGGTCGTATAAATGCCAAACACCACCACACATGGCACTTTGATTCACAGCCTATCATCTATAAATCACTCTTTGGTCCTGATGCTATCAGCGACCCAGGAATCCAACTCCAGTGGGTTGCTCCAACAGATACTTACCTCATGGTAGGGGTCGAAGCAATGCAAGGCACAAATGGTAGAAGTTTTGGAGATACGAAGTCAAATAACCTCTATGTAGGTTACCTAAAATCAAGTGTAGATGTGGGAGACAATCTTTCTATTCTTGGTGGAGTGAGCATTGCCCATGGGACAAATGTAGATAACAACACCTCAAACCCAACAAATGTTTATGGTGCTGACCTCACACTCCGTGAACAGTTAGGAAGCTATAGTGCATTAATATGGCAAAGTGAATATCTCTACAGAAACAAAGATGTTGGGACACGAAAAGATAAACAAGCAGGTCTGTACAGTGAACTTATCTACCAAATTGACAACAATTATGCTACAGGTTTCCGTTATGATGCCATCACAAAAAATGATACAGACTTAACAGCTTATACGGTCGATACCAACAATTTACGAAGATATACAGCGATGGTTGAGTATAAACCTTTTCCTATGTCAAGACTGAGACTCTCTTACACAAATGACCAAACAAAAGTTATCTCAAACAAGAGAAAAACCATCAATGAAGTAATGCTAACACTAAACATTGCAGCAGGTGCACATGGCGCACACGATTACTAGGAAGCAACTATGAAAAAAATACTCTTACTAACAACACTTCTCACAACAATGCTTTTTGCCTCACTACGAGTCGATACAACATACTCTACTATGGGTCTCATCACACAAAAGATTGGTGGTGATTTAGTTAACGTCACGGTACTGGGAAGTGCAAAGTATGACCCACACTTTATCGTACTAAAGCCCTCACTTATCTCTAAACTTCGCCGTGCTGATTTACTCATCATGAATGGAGGGGGTTTAGAGCTTGGTTGGTTGCCTCCACTTCTTAGAGCTGCGAACAATGCAAAAATCCAAAATGGGATGGTAGGCTTACTCGATATGTCACACTACATCAGTATGATAGATGTCCCGAGTTCTGTCTCTCGTGCCTTTGGTGATGTCCATGCACAAGGAAATCCTCACTTTGCAACCGACCCCCATCAAGTCCTTGTCATGGCAAAAGCCATCAAAGAAAAGCTCATATAACTTGACCCTGAAAATGAAACAATATATCAAGCAAATTTTGATGCCTTTACAACAAAGTGGCAAAAATATCTCCAAAGTTTTGATGCAAAAATGCAAACTTGTCCTACAAAAAAAGTTGTTCAGTACCATGAGCTCTATAACTATTTTCTCAAACGCTATGACATCCAAAACATTGGAAACATTGAACCCATTCCTGGGATTTCACCGAGTTCTAAACACACTTTAGCCCTCATTATGAGTATGCGACAAAACCATGTGAAAACCATTTTACAAGATGTGTACCATGAGAAAAAAACAGCGAAGTTTATTGCAAGCAAAACAGGAGCAAAAGTGCAAGTTATTCCCCATGACATTCGTTCAGTCAAAGGAAGCAACACTTTAGAGGAATTCTACAACATTATCGGCAAAAGAATATGCAACCAGTAGCCATCCTCTGGCCTGCCTTTTTTTTAGCCATTTTACTCGTCTATATCCATGCCATTTTTGGTGTGGAGATTATCAAACGTGGGGTCATTTTTACAGACCTTGCCATCGGGCAAATCGCAGCGATTGGTATGGCTTTGAGTGTTGCATTTTTGGGAGGTGAGTACCAAACACCGCTCACACTTTTATTTGCCATTTTTGCTGCACTCCTCATTGCTTGGGCGACGAAACGGGTGAAAAATGTCGAAGCTTTTATCGGTTTACTCTATGCCCTTGGTATCTCTTCGATTATGCTTGTCCTTGCCAAAAGTAGTGAAGGCACCGAACTCTTTTCTAAACTCAGTGCTGCAGATATTCTCTTCACATCTCCTCACGATTTACTCATAGATGCAAGCATATACATCCCCATATCCTTAGTCATGTTTTTTATCTATCCTCGCTTGCAAGGTACACTCAAGGAGCTGACATTTTTTATCATGCTTGCGTTTACTGTCACTTCATCGGTACAATCAGCAGGAGTTTTAGTTGTATTTGCACTCCTCATAGCACCCGCTTATTCAGCAATCATACAAAACAGATTGAAGCCTTTAACTTTTGCTTGGATGTTTGGAAGTTTAGGCATTATCGTAGCACTTTTTGTTTCGTATAATTTTGATTTACCTACGGGTTACACCATTATTTTTGTGACAATTGTATCAGCTCTTTTGAGTACTCTTTTTTATTAAGGGTACCCTTAAGCTAAATAGATGTAAAATATCCCCATCTAATACTTATGGAAAATTATGCCAATAGCGACAGAAGCCTTTAAAGAGCGTTCAAACATTACTTCCTTAGCACTTTTAGATAAAGAGCATCTTGCCTATTCTAGTGTCTATCATGGCATTCGAATTTTGCAACTCTCTGACTACAAGACAAAGCATAAAATCACCTTTGATGAACTCTCCTCTAAAAGTACTGCGTTTTGTTTTAATGATGACAAATCACTCATGGCATTTGCGACACACAACAGCATTTATATCCTTAGCATACTCACAAAAAAAATCATTAAAACCATTAAAGTGGGCAAAGCCATTGTGCTCAAACTCATTTTTTGCGATAAATATATTATTGCAGGAACTGACAAAGGCAGAGTCCTCCAGTACCGCTACAACAACTCTACACAACTCGCACGGATTTGCTCTTTTATTCCTGCAAACAAAAGAGATACAACAAGCTATGTGAGTGCATTTAGTGTGTGTGAAAACTATTTAGCTTCTACGGGTCATGGGGGTGCACTCTACCTCTTTGATGTTTTCTCTCATGCACAAAGAAGAACACTTATTCCATCAGGTAATCGCATCGATGCCTTACATTTTCTTGACAAAGAACGGCTTGTGAGTGCAGATATTCATGGCAATATCATCGTCCATTTTCTCTTAGACCCCGATAAAAATGTCACCATTGATGCCCCTTTTGAAAATGTTAGACAAATTATTGCTATGCCAAATCCGCGCTTTATTGTCATTCTTGGAAAAGAGTCATACATTAGTCTCATTGACATAGAAGATGCAAAAGTTGCACAAGTCAAGTATGTACAATTTCCTGCAACCCCAGTAGAAATGCTCCTTGTTCATGAAGAACTTTTACTTGTTGCCCTTGCAAATCAAACAGTAATGGAAGTCAAACTTATCAGTGCAAAACAACTCCGTACAGCACTTATCTATAATGAAATTGTAGAAGCATATGACTTAGTGGAACAAGAATTGATGTTGCGTTATACACGAGAGTATAAACTCCTTGAAAAACGTTTCAAAAGCATTTACGAAGAAGCCGCTGCTGCTTTAGTGAGTCAAAACAAACCCCTTGCACTCAAAACACTCAACATTGTCAAAGATGTTCCTGAAAAGAAAAAAGAGATTGATGCCCTATTTCGTGCCTTTGAAGAGTATAGTCGCTTTAAAGTTATTTACTTAGAGAAAAAATATGCCCATGCTTATGCTATGGCTGAAAAATACCCACCCTTAAAACTCTCTCCTCTTTTTAAAAAAATTGAAGAGGCTTGGATAGACAACTTTACCAATGCACAACGACATGTTTTAATGGGCAATGTAGGCAATGCACAAGTACTGCTTGATGAGTATATTACTATCATTTCAAAAAGAGAGATTATCACCCTTTTACTGCGTCAAGATAAAGATTACATAGCATTTCTTAAAGCAATTAGCGAAAAAGATGCACAAACAGTAGAGGATTTAGCCTATAAACATCCAAATTTCACAACAACCCCTACCTATATCGCCTTAAAAAATTCTACGAAAAAAAATATGCAGAGTGTCGAAAAATACATTCATGAAGGCAAGCTCCTCCAAGCAAAAGAGTTACTCCAGCAAATCAAACCAACACTCTCTCTCAAAAAAGAGTTAAAAAAACTCCACCGCAGACTACAAGAGATGGCACAACTCAAACATGCTTATAAGAATAACGATTTTAAAACTTGTTATGAACTTTTAGATACCTATTATTATCTCAATACCACACAATTAGGTGTCCTACTCAATAAACACTGGATAGAACTCATCGACAAGTGTGAGGAGTATGCCCTCAAAGCCAACCCAAATGCCATTAAAACAACACTTAACACCCTTCTGCTTGTTACAACACGGACAAGCCGTATCGGTGATTTACTCAGAGTGAGCTTTCATGCAAAAATCAAAGCGTATTTAGTCAAACGCAGTCTCAAGGGAGCCCAAAATATTATCTACTCCTATATTGATATTTTTGGGAGTGATTGTGAAATAAAAAGCCTCATGACTCTCTATGAAAAACTCTCTAAAAAAAGACTTGCAATCACTCAAGATGGCAATAATATCATCGATAGAGATAAATGGATTAATTCTGAAGTTTTTACTCAGCCATCATAGCAATAAGTGTTTCACGGGTATCTTCAAAAGGGTTTTGATAGGTCGCCCCTTGTGAAATAAACTTTTCCATTGCCTCTTTTTTTGCAATTGCCGTATCAAGTTCGCTATCGCTCCCCTGTGTGTAAGCCCCAATCCGAATCAATACTTCATTCTCTTTGAGCAGAGTGTAATAACGACGGAACTTGAGTACAGCTTTAAAATGCTCTTCATTGATAATGTCATTCATCACCCGTGAGGCGGAGTTTAAAATATGCACAGGAGGGTAAATACCAAAATCAGTCATCTCACGAGAGAGAACAATATGCCCATCTAATATAGAACGCGACTGATCGGCAATAGGGTCACTCATATCATCACCCTCAATCAACACAGTAAAAAATGCCGTAATGCTCCCTTTGCCTTCCTCTTTTCCTGCTCGCTCCATCAGTTGAGGGAGGAGAGTTAAAGAGGAGGGCGGATAGCCTTTAGAAGTAGGGGGCTCACCAAGTGCTAGCCCAATCTCACGCTGTGCCATAGCAAAACGGGTGACAGAATCCATAATGAACAAAACATCTAAACCCTGATCTTTAAAGTGTTCTGCCACACTCATGGCAGCAAAGGCACCATACTTTCGCATCAAAGGGCTATCATCAGAGGTGGCAACGATAATGACAGTATTGGTCAAATCGCCTCCAAGATTTTTTTCTATAAACTCAGGCACCTCACGACCACGCTCACCTATGAGAGCAACCACTTTAATGGGAGCATCTGCTCCACGAACAATCATCCCCATCAGGGTTGATTTTCCAACACCGCTTCCTGCAAAAATACCAAGTTTTTGTCCCTTACCACAAGTAAGCAGTCCATCTATAGACTTCACACCCACACTAAAAACTTCATCAATCATCCCGCGTTTCATCGCAGCAATAGGGGGCTTTATGATAGGGGAGAGCTTGGAGTTATGTATGCTCCCTTTGCCATCTATCGGTCGCATAAAAGGATCAACCACACGTCCAAGCAGAGCATCTCCAATAGCAATATTCAAACCCGTCGAATCTAAAAAGACCTTATCCCCAGAGCAAAAACCTTCTACAAAACTAAAAGGGGTAATAAAAAATGTATTGCCATCTATTTCAGTGACCATGCCAATTGTTTCTTGTGCTGTGGTATTTGAAACAATGCGCACCATATCTGAGATACTGACATTGAGTCCTGTAGCAGTAATCACCGTTGCATTGATTTTCACAACTTCTCCAAAAGCTACAGAATAGTTTGCATTCGAGAGTTTTTCTTTAAGAGAAGTAAAAGGCATTGGTTTTAAAAGCGTGTATGTGTTGGCGAGTTAATCAAAGAGAAAAATTCACTCCGTGTTTTTTCATCTTTTTTAAACAAACCTCGCAGGGCAGAGGAGGTGGTTGTAGAGTTGATTTTTTCAACACCACGCATCTCCATGCACATATGGCGTGCTTGAATCACAACAGCGACACCTTTAGGGGCAATCGCATCCATAATCGCATCTGCAATCTGTTCTGTAAGTTGTTCTTGAATCTGCATACGGCGGGCAAAAACATTGACAACACGCGGAATTTTTGAAAGCCCCACCACCTTACCATCAGGAATGTATGCCACATGCACACGACCAATGATTGGCAAAAGATGATGCTCACAAGTCGAGTAAAACTCTATATCTTTCACAAGTACCATCTCATCATTTGAACTTGTAAAAAGTGCCTTTGAGAGTATCTCTTTTGGGTCTTCTTTATACCCGCCATACATAAACTCATATGCCTTTCTTACACGTTTTGGTGTATCGAGTAAGCCCTCTCTTTGTGCGTCTTCACCCACATGCTCCATCATAACTTTTACAGCATTTTCAAATTGCTCATTATTGTGTGAATTTGACATCTTTTGCTCTTAATGGACTAAAATATGTGGCACAATGAGTGGATATTTTTTCATTTTACGGAAAATATGTTTTCGTACCACTTGACGCAAGTCATTTTCTAAGGCTTTTACATTATCTATAAGTCCAGGTTTCATGTTAATTAAGAAATGTTCGACTATATCTTGCATCTCTTTTGCAAAAAACTTATCTTGTTTGTCTGGGACAATTCCAAATGTAGTGACTTTTGGATGTGATAACATTTTTGATGTTTGTTCACTGACTTCTACAACCATCATCACTACACCATCAGAAGCCAGTTTTTGTCTATCTAAAATGATGTCATCTTCGATTTTATTGTTATTTTGATTGTCAATATATGTTTTGCCAGTTTTAACAGTTTTTACTTTTCGCATATACTTTGGTGCGATTTCTATCTGCTCACCATCTGTCATCAGTAAAATATTTCTCTCAGGAACACCACAAGCAATACCTGTTTCACTATGACGTGTAACATGATTGTACTCACCATGAATTGGCAAGAAGAATTTTGGATTCACTAAACGCAACATCAATTTTTGCTCTTCCATAGAAGCATGCCCAGAGACATGAATATCTTTACTCATCTCAATTCTTGCACCTGCACGCTGGAGGTAGTTGAGCATACCAGAGATACTTCCTTCATTTCCAGGAATTGCACGAGAAGAGAGTACAACCAGGTCTGTTGGTTTAATTTTTATATGTCTATGCTCACCAATACTCATACGAAAGAGGGCAGAGTTAGCTTCTCCTTGTGATCCTGTTGTGACAATGAGTACATCTTTATCTTCCATACGTGCCACATCATCTGCATCAACAAAAAGCCCTTTTGGAAAACGCAGGTAATCATACTGCATCGCAAGCTCAAGGTTACGTTCCATCGAACGCCCAATCACACATACTTTACGATTATACTTCATCGCTTGTTCAATCGCTTGTTGCACACGGTGAATGTTTGAACTAAAAGTAGATAAAATAATTCTTCCCTCCGCCTTTGCAAACACACGCTCTAACGCAGGAGCTACACTTTTTTCAGAACCTGTCGGTACAGGATTATGTGAGTTTGTTGAATCACTTAAAAGACATAAAACACCTTTTTCACCATAATGTGCAAGTCTGTGTAAATCCGCAGCATAGCCATCCACAGGTGTATAATCAATCTTAAAGTCACCCGTATGAATAACAGTTCCCGCTTCAGTTGTAATCGCTACAGAAGAAGAATCAATAATAGAGTGTGTCATGTGCATCCACTCTACTTCAAAATCATTTCCTATTTTATACACTTCACGTTTGACGATAGGGTTAAAGTACTTACGATGCTCTTTGATGTGGTGTTCATCAAACTTGTTGCCAATCATTGCAAGTGGAAGTGGTGTTCCATAAATAGGAAATTGCATCTCTTTATAAAGGTAGGGCATCGCACCAATGTGGTCTTCATGCGCATGGGTAATAATAACACCTACAATCTTATGTTTTATCTCACGAAGGTATGCAAAATCTGGTATGAGAATATCTACACCATGCATTGTTTCATCAGGAAAGCTCATCCCAACATCGACTAAAATGGCCTCTTTTTCCGTTTCAAAAACCATAATGTTTCCACCGATTTCACCTAATCCACCGAGTGGTGTGACACGGATTTTTGCTTTTGTGTTTAAATCAATTTTAAAATGAGGGTTTTGTCTCTGTTTATGGGCTTCTTGATTTTTTGTTACGAACTTTCTTAAAACTTCATCTGTTGGAGCAGGTTGGCGTTTATAGCGGTTATTACGATTTTTATTACGATTTGCATTCGCAGGTTTTTTCCCTGCTGGTTTTTCACCCTCTTTTGCATTCGGGTTTTTGTTTGGATTGGGCTTACGGTTTCTGTTATTTGGTCTTCTAGTATTTGGTTTTTTGTCTGTTTGTGGTTTTGCTTCTTGAGCAACCTCTTTGTTTTCTTCTGACATCCAAACTCCTGTTATTTATAGTATTTTATAGAGTTGGTGATAGTCCTTCGTGCTGAGCTGATGAGGGCGAATGGTTAATGTAAGTTCTAATGCAGCAAATGCATCTACAAGCTTTGACTTTTCATACTCACAAGAGAGATTTTTCATTAAAGTTTTTCGAGGTTGTTGAAATGCTACTCTGAGCATATTTTCAAAATCTTTATCACTTCTATCTCTACTCTTTTGTATCAAAAAAACAGCAGAATCAACTTTTGGCTGGGGATCAAACGCAGTTGGAGGTACTTTGACAACTATTGTTGCCTCGCCTATACTCTGAGTGATAATACCCAAAGAACCAAATACTTTTTCACCGTGTGTTGCACAAAATTTTTCTGCTACTTCAAGCTGTACCATTACTAAGATATTCTTACACATTGGATCTGCGAGTGCTTTGAGTATAATGTTCGTAGCTATATAGTATGGCAAATTCGCCACCAAGTCATACGGCTCATCTATCAAAGTACTCTGCCAAGCTTGTAAAACATCCCCACAGTTTAAGTGGAGTCGCTTGGTATCGATCTCTTTTTCGAAGGTATCTTGTAAGAGTTTACATAAATCGGTATCTACCTCAAAAGCTTCAACACTTTTGACATCAACTAAAAATTTAGTTAAATCACCTAAGCCAGGTCCAATTTCAACAATTTTATTGTCATTTTTGGGCATCGATTCGACGATTTTTCTTAAAACGCTCTCATCTTTTAGAAAGTTTTGTCCAAACTTTTTCTTTGCTACAACGTTTTCTTTTTTCATAGGGTAGAGTGTATACTAAATATACTTATACTTTGCTAAGTATATTTAGTTTACAGCAAGAAAAATCAAAACTTTAGACTAAAGTCCTTATTTTATCTTCCGATACAGCGATAAGTCTTCGCTCAAGTCTATTAATCTCTTCAAGCAACTCTTTTGAAATTTTTTCCATCTCTACATAATGTTCTGCGGCAACTTGAGACTCTACTTCGTTTACATTTCTTCTTCTCATTCCAAGAAGTTTTGTAAAGAAACCACCCTTTGCTTTGTTGAAATAGATATTAAAAATTTGCAAATAAACATCATGAAGTTTAAAGTGAAGGCTCTCTATGCTCGCCATAGCTTCCATAGGATTATTTGCCAAAGAATTTAGCATTTGCCCATCACCATAAAACCATTTTCCAAACTTGCACTCTGTAGAGTTTACAGGAATTGCATCTTCCTCAACTTCTAAACCACTAATGAGCAACTTTGCTTTTTGTACCCATTTTATGTGTGCTGCTTTTGCGGCTCTTAAATGGTTAACAACTTCTTCTTTTTCCATTTATGCTACTCCATATTTATATTGAATTCATTATAGTATTTTATACATTAAAGATTTCTAAACTACGAAAATATTTTTCATAAGAAGTGCGGCTATGTTTCATGTGAAACATTTCCTAAGCCAAACACGATATAATTACATATATTATAGAGGATAGTAAAATCATGAATTATTTTGCAAAACGCATCATCCCTTGTCTTGATGTCAAAGACGGAAGAGTTGTTAAAGGTGTAAACTTTGTAGGGCTCAAAGATGCTGGGGACCCTGTGGAAGTTGCCAAAAGATACAATGAAGAGGGTGCAGATGAACTCACTTTCTTAGACATAACTGCATCATCAGACAATCGAGACACTATTGTAGACATTGTCGCCCAAGTTGCTCGAGAAATATTTATACCCCTCACTGTTGGTGGCGGAATTCGTAAACTTGATGATATCTACAAACTGCTCAATGTTGGTTGCGATAAGGTAAGTGTGAACTCTGCGGCCATCAAAAGACCTGAACTTATAGATGAAGGGGCAAAGCGCTTTGGTTCACAATGTATTGTCACTGCAATAGATGTCAAAAAAGCAGCCAATGGCAAGTACCATGTTTTTTTAAATGGTGGTCGTGTTGATACTGGTATAGATGCACTTGAGTGGGCAAAAGAGGTCGTAAATCGTGGAGCAGGGGAGATACTCCTTACTTCTATGGATGCCGATGGAACAAAGGCAGGGTTTGAGCTCAACATTACACAACAAATCAGTGAAGCGGTTAATGTTCCCGTTATTGCAAGTGGTGGTGCAGGAACGATGGAACATATTAAAGAAGCTTTCGATTATGGAGCCGATGCAGCACTCGCTGCAAGTATCTTTCACTATAAAGAGATTGATATTATGGATTTAAAACACTACCTTCATGATAAAAAAATTCCAGTAAGACTTTAAGGAGTAGTATGATTATATGTGCAGGAAACAATGAAACTTTTGATTTTGCCCAACCCATTGGAGTAGGGCTTATTGAGAGTGCTATGAATTTAACACGTTTGTGTATGTTTGACAAACCTGAATTTTTACTTTTTGTTGGGAGTGCAGGTAGTTATGGAGAGGCACAGATTTTTGACATTATTGAGAGTAAAACAGCGGCAAACATTGAGCTTGCATTTTTAAGTAATGATGCCTATACTCCGCTTGATAATGTTATAACAGCGAACGAAACTGAAAAAAAAGAAGTAGTTGTAAACTCCTCAAACTATATCTCTACCAATGAAAACTTAGCAAAAAACTTTCTCAAGTTTGGTGTTGGCTGTGAAAATATGGAATTCTTTTCTGTACTGAAAATTGCACAAGAGTTTGAAATTCCAGCAGGTGGTGTTTTTTGTATAACAAATTTTACTAACACTAACGCACATGAAGATTTTCTCAAAAATCATGCAAAAGCAAAAGAGTTACTCGCTGAGTATGTACAAAAACACATCAAGGAGCTTACAAAACGATGAGTATTTTAAAACCCTCTCTTATGGATTTTACACAAAAGGAGCTCACTGCTCTTGTCAAACCTGCATTCCGTGCAAAGCAGATTTATGGCTGGATGTATCATCACTATGCAGATAATTACGAAGCGATGAAAAACATTCCCCAATCGCTCAAAACAGAACTAGAGGAAAAATACTGTGTTAATCCCCTCAAAATAGCTCGCAAAGAGGAGTCAAGTGATGGGACTATCAAGTACCTTTTAGAACTCCAAGATGGCAAAACAATGGAAGCTGTCTGGATCAAGATGAAAGAGGAGCAAGTCGATTGCAATGGTGAAATCACTCAAGAAGCAAAATATACTATCTGCGTTTCCACACAAGTAGGGTGTAAAGTAGGGTGTACATTTTGTCTCACAGCTAAAGGTGGTTTTACAAGAGATTTGAGTGCAGGGGAGATAGTCGCACAGGTTGTCACCCTCAAAAAAGATAACAATCACAAACATAACCGTATGATAAACATCGTCTATATGGGTATGGGTGAACCCCTTGATAACCTAACAAACCTCACAAAAGCCATAGAAATTTTTCAAGAGGATGAAGGGCTTTGCATTAGTGGTAAACGCCAAACAGTTTCTACGAGTGGACTCAGTAACAAGATTGACCAGCTTGGCAAGCTGGATTTAGGTGTGCATATTGCCATCTCTTTACATGCAGTAGATGATGACTTACGAACTGAACTCATTCCAATGAACAAAGCACATAACATCAACTCCATTATAGAAGCCGTGAAACGTTTTCCAATTGACACACGCAAACGTGTTATGTTTGAATACCTTGTTATCAAAAATAAAAATGATGATTTGGGCAGTGCAAAAAAACTTGTAAAACTCCTCACAGGCATTAAAGCAAAAGTCAATCTTATCTACTTTAATCCTTACCCTGGAACACCTTATGATAGACCAAGCAGGGGAGATATGATTGCCTTTCAGGAGTATTTGGTACAACATGGTTTACTCTGTACTATACGGGATTCAAAAGGAATTGACATTAGTGCAGCCTGCGGACAGTTGAAAGAGAAAACAAAACAAGACGAGGAGATAAAATGAGTTATGTAGATATAGGAGAGGTTATTTTTATAGCTGTCTCATTTATAGTGGCCATTGGGGGTTTCTTTTATGCTGTCAAAAACGATAAACTTTAGAACTGCTCTTGATTTGTAATCAAATTGCAATCAAGAATATGATAAAATAAACACATATCAATAAAGGATTTCATGATGGCAGAAAAACAAGATTCAGATAGAATAAAAGAGATATACAAACTCTGTAAAGGTCACTTTGGTGATGTACGTTTTGTGGGCATCAAGTACCACAACAAAATTGGTTGGATAGCAAAAGCACAACTCGGTTCCGGTTTTGAAAATTTAACAGCAGATGGTAAAACAAGTAGTGATGCTCTGAGAAATTTACGAGCACGTGTGAAAAAGATTATCAAAAGATATAACAGAGTCTAAAAGCAAAACGACCAACACACCAGGGAGGTCGTTTATAAGTGTAATCATACCCTAGCATTCTTATAAAAAGCTTCTTCTAAATTTCTAGCAATTCCAATTAAAAATCTCTCAAAGCTATCATTTTCACATATTGTTCCAAATTGTGAATAGTGTGAAAAACTTTTCACCATAAATATCACAATTTCTCTTTTCATTAAGATATATTTTATATAAATTAGAACTTAAAAAACAGTACTGACTAGCTCTACTTCCCTATATTACGGTGTTTTTGGAGAATCATAATGCTTCTCTATACAATACATTATTCAAAATTATTTTTACTCTTTTTTTATTCACATATTGCCATCCTAGACCAAAGCTTGAAAACAAGTTTTTAAAAAATCACTCTTACTTTTCACATTATAAATTTTTCCATATAACTCGAATTCTAATTCATTGGCGTGGAGTAAAAGTCTACTTGCACCACTTTTTTCAATTCTCATCGCAGGTGTTAAATCTCTATCAAGATAGCGAATAAAATCCTCTTTACGTTGTCCGTATATGGGGTCACCCACTATAGGATGTTTCACGTGAAACAAGTGTACTCTGATTTGATGTTGTCTTCCTGTATGTGGAGAGCACTCGACAAGTGTCATATCTAAATCAGGAAAATACTCTAAAGGCTCAAAACTTGTTTTTGAAGGCTTACCACTCTCATGCACACTCACTATCATTCTCACAACTGCACTCTCATCTTGTTTACGCAAAAGTGGGGCTTCAACAACTTGTGCCTTTTTGAACTCTCCATGCACCATCGCAAGATATTTCTTTTTCATATCTCGCTCTTGAAACATCATCTTAATCTCTCTTTCACTCTTTTTGTTTCTTGCACAGAGTACGAGACCGCTTGTCTCCATATCTATACGGTGAGCGATATTTGCATCACGTCCAAACTGATACTTCAACTCATCAATAAGGGAGTAGGGTGTTGCTTTGGTTTGGGGGTGAATAAGTACACCACTTGGTTTATCAAAAACGACAAACTCCTCTTCTATAAAGGTAGGCTCTAAACCTTTGCTCATTGGCTCAAAATAGATAAACTCTATCTCTCCTTCAATCTCGCCAGCAGTTTTAAGCATCTTCTCTCCGTTCACTAAGACTCTTCCCTTTGAGATAAATCGTTGAGCTTCTCTTTGTGTATATCCATGTTCATGCATCAAATACAAAAAGGCTTTTTGTTTTTCTTTGACAAACATTTTCTTTTTTACAAATGGCAAAATTCATCTCCTTTTTAATCACTCATTAACTCTAATTTCTGTAAAATAAATTACTTTAAGTATGCGAATTTTAGCATAAAACATAATCATAAAGGCATAGATAAATGATAGATAGATACTCCCGTCCAGAGATGGCAAACAAATGGACTTACCAAGCAAAATACCAAGCTTGGTTAGATGTAGAAAAAGCAGTTGTAAAAGCATGGGCTAAACTTGGAAAAATTCCGCAAGAGGATGCAGATAAAATCGTAGCAAACGCAGGCTTCGACATAAAACGTATAGATGAAATAGAAGCAGTTACTCGCCATGACCTCATTGCGTTTACAACTTCAGTCTCTGAAACACTTGGGAGTGAGAGTCGATGGTTCCACTACGGTATGACTTCTTCAGACACTATCGACACAGCAGTCGCTGTGCAAATGAAAGACTCTTTAGAGTTAGTGATAGAAGATGTAAAAATGATTATGGAGTCTATCAAAAAACGTGCGCAGGAGCACAAGATGACTTTAATGGTTGGTCGTTCACATGGTATTCATGGTGAGCCTATTACTTTTGGTCTTGTCCTTGCTGTTTGGTACGATGAAATGAAACGCCATTTAGAAAACCTTGAACAAACAATGGATGTCATTGCAGTTGGTCAGGTAAGTGGTGCGATGGGGAACTTTGCCCATGCTCCACTCGAACTTGAAGAGTACACTTGTGAAGAGTTAGGACTCAAAGCAGCTCCAGCTTCAAACCAAGTCATTCAACGTGACCGTTATGCACGTCTTGCGACTGCGCTTGCACTCATGGCTTCAAGTATAGAAAAATTTGCAGTGCAAGTACGACACTGGCAAAGAACAGAAGTGTATGAGTGTGAAGAGTATTTCGCAAAAGGGCAAAAGGGAAGTTCTGCTATGCCTCACAAACGCAACCCGATTCTTACAGAAAATATCACAGGGCTTGCACGTATGATACGAGCCTATGCAACACCAGCCATGGAAAACATTGCCCTTTGGCATGAACGTGACATTAGCCACTCTTCAACTGAAAGATTTTGGTTACCTGATGCTTTTATAACAACTGACTTTATGTTACACCGCATGAACAATGTTATTGCTAACCTCACTGTCTATCCTGAAAACATGATGAAAAATTTAAACCTCACGGGCGGACTTGTTTTCTCACAACGTGTTTTACTTGAACTCCCACTACAAGGTGTGAGCCGTGAAGATGCTTACAAAATTGTCCAACGCAATGCCATGAAAGTTTGGGAAGAGATACAACAAGGACGCCCAACAACAAATGATAAGGGAGAGTCACTCTACCTCAATCACTTGTTAGCAGATGAAGAACTCCGAAGCAAACTCAGCGAAGCACAAATTCGTGAGTGTTTTAACTATGACTACTACACAAAAAATGTAGATAACATTTTTGCTAGAGTCTTTAAATAAAAAGAGGGAAAGAGAATGATAACAGTTATAAAACGCAATGGAAGAACAGAACCACTCGATATATCAAAGATTCAAAAATACACTTCAGCTGCAGTTAAAGGCTTAGATAATGTCTCACAGAGTGAACTTGAAGTCGATGCCCATTTGCATTTTCGCGATGGAATCACCTCTAAAGAGATTCAAGAAACACTCATAAAAACAGCTGTAGATAAAATAGACATCGATGCACCAAACTGGACCTTTGTTGCTTCTCGTCTTTTTCTTTTCAACCTTTACCATGAAGTGAATGGATTTACAGGCTACTGCTCTTTAGAAAAGTATTTTGAAAAAGGAGAAAAAGCAGGGCGAATTTTACTCGGACTAAAAGAGATGTATGACCTTGAAGAACTCGAAAAACATCTTGTCCCCGAAAGAGATTTGCAGTTTAATTATCTAGGAATTAAAACACTCTATGACCGTTATCTCATCAAAGACAACAATGCAAACCCTATAGAGTTGCCACAACATATGTTCATGGCGATTGCAATGTTTTTAGCACAACGCGAAGAGAATCGTCAAGAGTGGGCGATTAAATTTTATGACATGATTTCAAAGTTTGAGGTGATGTTAGCAACTCCAACACTCTCAAACGCAAGAACAACACGACACCAACTCAGCTCATGTTATATTGGTTCAACACCTGATAATATTGAAGGAATTTTTGATGCTTATCAAGAGATGGCAATGCTTTCAAAATTTGGTGGCGGTATTGGCTGGGATTGGACAGGGATTCGTTCTATGGGTTCTTCTATTGATGGACATAAAAACGCAGCAGGAGGAAGTGTACCATTTCTCAAAATCACCAATGACATTGCCATCGCTGTAGATCAGCTTGGTACTCGTAAAGGGGCTATCGCTGTTTATATGGAGCCATGGCATATAGACATCAACGACTTCCTCGACCTGAAGAAAAACTCTGGGGAAGAACGCCGTCGTGCACATGACCTTTTTCCATCACTTTGGATTAATGATATGTTTATGCAAAGAGTGCAAGAAGATGCTATTTGGACACTTTTTGATCCTTACGACACACGCGAACTCACTTCACTTTATGGTGAAGATTTTAACAAACGCTACTTAGAACTTGAACAAGATGAGAGTATCGTCAAAGAGAAGGTCAAAGCCAAAGACTTGTGGAAAAAGATTTTAACTTCTTACTTTGAAACAGGGTCTCCATTTTTAACTTTTAAAGACAATGCAAACCGTGCCAATCCAAATGACCATTATGGTGTTATAAGAAGCTCAAACCTTTGTACTGAAATTTTTCAAAACACAGCACCAAACCACTACAAAATAAAGTTCATTTTTGAAAACGGTGAGAGTGTGAGTTATGAAGAAGAGGAGTTAGTCACAGTCGATAGTGGCATACAAAAACCTGCCAAAAAAGTGACTGCATTAGACTCACTTGGCGGTATGCCAATCTTTGTTGTAGAGAAAGAGAAAGTAGATGGTGCCACAGCTGTGTGTAACCTAGCTTCTGTCAATCTCTCTCGTATCAACTCCAAAGAAGACATCGAACGCATTGTCCCAACTGCTGTAAGATGTTTGGACAATGTTATCGACCTAAACTTCTACCCAATTGAAAAAGTAAAACGCACAAACATGCGTAGTCGTTCTATTGGGCTAGGTGTTATGGGTGAAGCACAGATGTTAGCAGAGCAAGGTATTATGTGGGGAAGTCAAGAACACTTTGATAAAATAGATGAAGTGATGGAAGCAGTATGTTATAACACCATTAATGCTTCTTCTGATTTGGCAAATGAAAAAGGGGCTTACCCAGAATTTGATGGCAGCAAATGGAGCCGTGGGATTTTTCCTCAAGACCATGCAAACGCAGAGGTAAGAAACCTTGTCGATCGAGGCGGGCTTTTTGCTTCTACTTATGAGTGGGATGATTTACGTGAAAAGGTGAAAAAACAAGGGATGCGAAATGGTTACTTGATGGCCGTTGCTCCAACTTCTTCTATTTCTATTCTCACAGGAACAACACAAGCGATTGAACCGGTCTTTAAACGCAAGTGGTTTGAAGAGAACTTATCAGGACTCATTCCTGTAGTCGTACCAAAGCTCTCACCAGATACCTATGCTTACTATACACCTGCTTATGATTTAAACCAAACCGTGCTTATCAAAGCTGCCGCTATTCGTCAAAAGTGGATAGATCAAGGGCAATCACTCAATATCTTTATCACACTTGATAAAGCAAGTGGAAGATACCTCAATGAGATTTATATGCTTGCATGGAAACTTGGTCTCAAATCAACCTACTACCTGCGTTCACAATCCCCAGAGGTGAAAAACGATGTGGAAGATAGAAGTATGGAGTGTGTCGGGTGTCAATAGGCATCGATCTTGAACGATTTGAGCATTTTAAAGATGCAGAATTTCGTTCAGTAGAGATTCTCTCTCCAACACATATCAAACTTGTTTTTACCGTCCAAGACAAAGCACAAGGGTATGATTGGATACGCATGACATTTGATTTTCATGGGGTACAAGATGCAAAACTTATAGATGAAAGCAAATTACAATTTGTAGATATGAGCGAAGGTATCACACTCCTTAAAGATAAATTTTTTTTATTTGCCATTGGAGAGTATAATAGTGCTACAAATATAAAAGACTCCATTTTTTATATACAAGCAGATGATATTAAGTACACCCAAGGAAATTTTTAATGAAGTATCTCGTAACCGATGATTCTAAACTTGCACGCTTAAGTCTTGTCAAATCACTCAAAGCAAATGTTGGTGAAGCTGAAATTTTTCAAGCAGAAAATGGTGCAGTTGCTGTTGAAACAATGAAAAAAGAGAATGTTGATATTGTTTTTTTAGATTTAACTATGCCTGTCATGGATGGCTATGAAGCCCTGCCAAAACTTTTAGAACACAACAAAAATGCAAAAGTCATCGTTGTCTCTGCAGATATACAAGAAAAAGCAAAAGAACAAGTCATTGCACTTGGAGCACAACTCCATGTGCAAAAACCCATCAATGCAGAAAAAATGAAAGAGATTCTGGAACTCATAAGCCATGTATAATTTAACAGAAGATGAAAAAGATGTCCTTCAGGAGTTAATGAATATAGCCTATGGCAATGCAACAGCAGTAGTCGCTGAGATGCTTGATGCCTTTGCTACTTTGAGCATTCCAAACATTACCGTCATTCCTGTTAATGAACTTTTAGAACAGTTTAAATCTTTAAAAAATCAGAGCTACTTCTTCTCAACACAAGCTTTTTCAGGAGAGTTTAGTGGAGAGAGTGCTTTTTTTATAGATGCAACAAGTGCACAAAACCTCGCAAAGCATTTAGAGATGGAATCGAGTGAAGATTTAGATGATGCTATTTTAGAACTTACCAATGTCCTCACTTCTACACTCACAACACGACTCGCACAGGAAATGCAAACGCAGGTAAGTTTTTCTCTACCAAGTATTGAACATGTTCCTTTAGCTGAAATTGCCGATGTAGCTACTTTTAAAACATACTCACAAGTAATTGTTATAGATACACAGCTCATTTTCCAAGATCAAAAAATCAATGGTGAGATTTTTATACTTACCAAAGGTGAATCCATCCAATGGCTCAAACAAAAACTCAACCAGATTCTAGAAGAACTTTTTTAGATAATACCCTTGTTAATCTCATCAACAATGGACTCATTATTCTTGATGAGACTCTCAAAATTCATGCCTATAACAAATGGATGCAAATCCAAACAAACAAACAAGAAGAGACAGTTTTAGATCAAAAAATTACAGAACTATTTCCAAATATCAATGAAAAAGTTTTACAACGTAAAATTAAAACCACACTACTGATGCAAAATGCCACTTACTATACCGCAAGCACCTCAAACTATCTTATTCCCATAAAAATCAATCAAATTCAAAACTCAAAATTTGAATATATGCAGCAAGATGTAAGCATTGTCCCTTATGATGTAGCAAACAAAAAAGTAGCACTCATTATAACTGATCAAACAGGTATGGCAAATACAAATGCCCTTTTAAGAGAAAACATCTTAAAAGTAAAAAAGCTCAATGAAGCACTCATTCAAGAAAAAGCACTCACACAAAAACAACACGAACAGCTCATTGTCTCCTCAAGAAACGCAGCGATGGGCGAGATGATAAGTATGATAGCCCATCAATGGAGACAACCACTCTCCGTTATCAACACTTCGATTGCAAGCTTGAAAATTAAAAAAGAGTTAGGCTTATTGAATGAAAGTGCTACAGATAACACCCTCCAAAGAATAGAAAAAATAGTCCTCTACCTCTCCGATACAATTAATGATTTTAGAGATTATTTTAAACCAAACAAAAACCAAACCGTTATTCATTTAGCAAGCATCTTTGAAAAAGCATTTGATCTGCTCAAAACTGAATTTGAAAGTGAAAATATCACCTATACACAGAGCATCGATGAAAACATTACGATAACAACTTACAAAAATGATTTTTTACAGGTTATACTTAACCTTTTAAAAAACTCCCTTGATGCGTTTCATGAAAATAATGCAACACAAAAATGGCTCAAAATCACGACAAAGCAAACGAAAGAAAAGCTCATTTTACAAATAACAGATAATGCAGGAGGCATAAAAAAAGAGGTCCTCAAGAAAATATTTGAACCTTATTACTCAACAAAAAGTAAAAATGGCACAGGACTTGGTCTATATATATCCCAAAAACTCATAGAAGATCACCTCCAAGGCAGCATTGAAATATCAAGCAAAGATAATCAAACATTTGTTACAATAAGCTTACCAAAATAGAAATAAAGGAGAATAAAATGCGAGTAATCTGTCCACACTGTTTGAATGTCAATAATGTCCCACAAAAAGAGAGCTATAAAAAAGCTAACTGTGGTAAATGTAAACAATCACTGCTAGATACAAAACCCATCGACCTTACAAATGCAAACTTTGATGAAGTCGTTGTCAATAGCGATATTCCAGTCATTGTTGATTGTTGGGCACCTTGGTGTGGTCCTTGTAAAATGATGGCACCAAACTTTGAAAAAGCGGCAAGCAAATTCCCACTCAAAACACTCTTTGCAAAAGTCAATACAGAAGAGGAACAAGCACTCGGTGCACGATTTGGCATTAGAAGTATTCCTACGCTTATCCTCTTTAAAAATGGCAAAGAAGTACATAGAGTCTCTGGTGCCCTTGATGAGAGTTCGCTTACACAACTAGTAAGACAATTTTTATGAAACATTTTTCATTTTCTTATGAGCCTTCTAGTAAGGCTTATAAAAGTGCGAAAAAAGCTGCGAAAAAAGCATCTTTTCCCGCCCAACTCATTCAAGTCTTTACAGGGCATAACAAAAAAAGAGCAATCAAAAAGATTTTACAAACCCTCTCAAAAGATTTTCCAAGTGCACACATCATAGGAACAACAACAGCTGGTGAAATTTCGCATGCAAAAATGTATGATAATGCAACAATCATCAGTCTCTCACTTTTCAAAAAAACAAAACTCAAAACACACTACACAAAAAGCATTACTCAAAAAGAGGGGCAAAAGCTTTCACAAAAAATTTGTTCTCACGATACAAAGGCTGCAATTGTGCTTAGTGAAGGTTTACAAGGCGAAGATTATGAGGGATTTATAAAAGGTATCAAAAAAGCAAACCCCAATTTACTCATTGCCGGGGGGCTTGCGGGTGACAACTTTGCACTTAAAACTACTTTTATTTTTCTTAAAAAGAAAATTTATACACAGGGAGCCGTGAGTGTCTCCTTCTCAGGCAAACAACTCTTTGCCACAAACAAATATAATCTCAACTGGAGACCTATAGGCAAAGAGTTTACCATCACCTCTGCAAAAGGTAATCGTATCGATACAATAGACACACAAAGCAGTGTAAGTGTTTTTAAAAAGTACTTGGGTGCACAACTCTTTGAGAATAATGCAGCAGCCTTATCAAATTTTCAACTTCTCTACAAGGAGGGCAACACAGTTGTCTCACGCACCCCTATGGCGGTACAAGGAGAGAGTCTCATCTTTGCTGGACCGCTCAAAGAGGGACAAAAAGTACAATTTGGTTTTTCAAATGTAGCCAATATCCTCACAGGTTCAAACACTATTGCAAAAAGTTTGCAAAGCAATCCTGCAGAGGCCATTTATATTTATTCATGTATTGCAAGAAAAACACTGCTTGGAAAAAAACTTGAAAATGAATTTCACTCCTTTGAACGCATTGCTCCTACAGCAGGTTTTTTTACCTATGGAGAGTTTTACTCTACCACAGGAGACAATGCACTCCTCAACTGTACAACGACTATTTTAGTCCTCTCAGAGAGTAAAAAAAGCAGCCATAAAAAGAGAGAACAAAAAGTAGATCACACAAGTTTAGAAAATATTACCTTCAATGCTCTGAGTCATTTTGTCAAACAAACAGCACAAGAACTCAAAGCCAATACAAAACTTCTTCAAGAGTATAAAGATGCCGTTGATGAATCTTCTCTTGTCTCAAAAGCAGATAAAAATGGCATTATTACCTATGCAAATGATAACTTTTGTAAAGTAAGCCAATATTCTCGCGAAGAACTCATTGGTCACAATCATAATATTATCCGTGACAAAAATATGCCCAATAGTGTTTTTAAAAAGATGTGGAAAACATTGTTACAAGGGAAAACTTGGAAAGGACTGCTCTCAAACAGAGCCAAAGATGGTTCTCTTTACTTTGTTGATTCAACCATCATGCCTATAACAAACGAAAAAGGAGAGATTCAAGAGTTTATTGCCATCCGTCAAGATGTCACCAAACAGATAGAATCAAAAAAACGCATTGAAGAAAAAGAGAAACTCATCAAAGCCATTTTTGATAACCAAGACAGCATCGTACTCCTTTCATCAAAAGAAAAAGGAATGCTCAATGCAAACAAAAAACTTTTTCACTATCTTGATTATCCAAACTTTGAAGCCTTTAAAAAAGAGCACGATTGTATCTGTAATTTCTTTTTAGAAGAGGAGGGCTATATCTACCCTTCAAAATATCCAAACTGGATAGATGACACAGCCAATAACAAAACAGACAAAGATAGAAAAGCAAAAATTCTTACAAAAGATGGAATTGTGCGCACCTTTAATGTCATGGTCAAACAGATTGATGATGCTTACATCATTAACCTTTATGACATTACAGAACTTGAAAATGCACTCTTAAAAGCACATGCATCAGAACAGGCAAAATCAACATTTCTCTCCAATATGTCGCATGAAATCCGCACACCTCTTAATGGGATTTTAGGCTTTACCGACATCTTGATACGACGTGATTTAGATAAAGAAGTGAAACACTATATCGACATTATTCATCAAAGTGGGCAAACACTCCTAAATGTTGTCAATGACATACTCGACTTTTCCAAATTAGAGAGTGGGGAACTCATCTTAGATGCAACACCAAACAATCTCTTCGCAGAAATGGAAGCCACTGTTTCTACTTTCTCATCCCTGTGTAAAACAAAACATATCAATTACTACACATACATCGACTCCAATATTCCAATCTCTTTGCAGTGTGATATACAGCGTTTAAAACAAGTTGTGAACAATCTTATAGGCAATGCGATTAAATTTACACCTACAAATGGAGAGATTAAAGTCAATATAACACTCAAAGAGATAAGTAAAAAACAGGCAAATATACACTTTAGTATTCAAGATAGCGGCATCGGTATATCGCAAGAAAAACAAGTGAGTATTTTCCAAGCTTTTTCCCAAGCAGACAACTCCACAAGCAGAGAGTATGGAGGCACAGGTTTAGGGCTTGCTATTAGTAACCAATATATAAAAATGATGCATTCTGAAATAAAAGTGCAAAGCCAAGAGGGCAAGGGGAGCGAATTTTATTTTGACATAAACCTGCCAATCCTCGACAACACACAAGCACTCCATAGAGATACACTCCCCAAACCTTTAAAAATTGCTCTCTTAAAATCTGACTCAGAGCTCAACTGTGCCATTAATGAAATCATCACGACTTACCTCAATAATTGGGAGTATGAATATGAAGAAATCAATAACCTAGAAGAGATGGACTCAAGTACAAAAGTCCTCATTGTCTGTGCAAAACTCTTTGAACAAAGCAGTTGTTTAGAAGCACTTGAGCGACTAGAAAATCTTCATTTAATTTATATTGAAGGGATTGAAGAAAATTTTAATTGTACCCATGAGCGATTTTATCTCATTCATCAACCACTGACAGGTTCTGCACTTTTTGATAAACTCATCACGCTCGCAAATGAAGATATGCTCACACCACATAATGCTATCATTACATCAAACTATACCCAATACAAAGGGAATATTCTTGTCGCTGAAGATAACCAAACAAACCAAATGCTTATAACTGTTATGCTCAAAGACAGAGGCTTATCTTGCACACTTGTAAGTAACGGTCAAGAAGTTATAAACGCAACACAAACACAAGAGTATGACCTTATTCTAATGGATATTAACATGCCCATAATGGATGGCATACAAGCAACAAAAGCATTACGACAAAATACCTATACCAAGCCTATTGTCTCTTTATCTGCCAATGTTATAGAGACAGATACAAAAATATTTTTAGAAGCAGGAGTTGATGCAACACTCCATAAACCCATTGTACCACAACAACTAGACACTATACTTGCACAGTTTTTAGAGGTAAAAAGTGATACACAAGAGATTATAGAATTTGATGCCATCAATATTGAAGATATGAGCAGGCATCTCAACATTCCTAACAAAGATATTATCCGCAAACTTTTAGGAAGTTTTTTAGAAACGCTCAAAGAGATAGACGCAAAAATGCAAACGCAAGCACTTGACAAAGCAATGCTTCATAATATCAAAGGAGTAACAGGCAACCTCAGACTCAACAAGATTTACACCTTAATGCAAGAGTATGAAAGCACAATTGACAAATGGGATGCAGGAATGTTTAAAGAACATAAAAAAATCATTCTTTTACATATAGAGGAGATGATACGACAGATTGAGGAAATCAATAAATGATAAAAATAGTTTACATTTTTATATAAAATAGCTATAATGATAAATATAATTATCATTTAGGCTCTATTATGCAAAAAATTGATGTCAAAGTTCTTCACGAAAAAATGGGAGAATTATCTTTTGAAAGGGAACACAATCATTATGTGTTTAACTATACAAAAAAGGGTGCTCCCATTTCTCTTATTATGCCGTATCGCTCTTCCTCCTATATTTGGAAAAATAGACTCCATCCAATTTTTGATATGAATATGCCTGAGGGCTATCTTTTTGAAATACTCAAGCAATTTATCTCAAAAGAGTATGGATACATCGATGATTTCTTAACTTTTTCATACCTCTGTGCTAATATACAAAGCAGGCTTCATTATGAAAGTTGGTTTGCCCACAATAATATAGCAAGTTTCCATCTTGCAGATATTTTACAAAACGATACAAAAGATACTTTTTCAAAACTTGTCCATACCTACCTCAGTAAAAATGCTATTAGCGGTGTACAACCAAAATCACTCGCTTTACTCAAGGACAAAGAATCCCTTTCTACAAAAGAGTACATCATTAAAACATGGGGCGAAGAGTATGAACAACTTGCACTCAATGAATACTTTTGCCTTAAAACCATAGAAAAAGCAGGTGTAACAATAGCAAATATTCAACTCTCAAAAAATAATCGCTTTTTAGTTGTTGAGCGGTTTAACTACAATAAAAAAAGAGAAGAATTTTTAGGTTTTGAAGAGATTTTAACACTCCTTGGGAAAAATAAAGAAGAAAAATACAAAGGCTCTTATGAGAATGTAGCAAGAACGATTTACACTATAACAACAAACAAACAAGAATCTATGAGAAGTTTTTATACTCTCGTTGTAATGAATTATCTTCTCAAAAATGGCGATGCTCATTTAAAAAATTTTGGTATTCTCTATACAAATGATTTTAAAGAGATTTACTTTTCACCTGTGTATGATGTTGTCACTACTATGGTTTATTATTACAAAGATAGACCTGCTCTTACTATGTTTGGAAAAAAGTTATGGTTTGGGAAAAAAGAGCTCTTAAAATTTGGAGTGCAAGAGTGTCATCTCTCTTACAGTGCATCTGAAACAATTTACACAAAATGTATAAAAAGCTTACAGCATACCATTGAAGAGTTAGAAAAGTATCTACAAAAAAATAGTGAATTTCAAAATATAGGTTCAAAAATGTTAGCTATTTTTCGACTTTCACTCAATGAAAAAACCTATAAGGAACTCCCAGATGAACTTATTCGAAATTGGCACTAGAATCAAAGATTTGCGAAAAGAGCAGAAGATGACACAAGCAGATTTAGCCTCTTTAGCGGGTATCAGCCGTGTAACACTTGGTAAAATAGAAAAAGGTTACCTTGGCAGTGTCTCTGTTAAAACAGTCGATATAATCATAAATGCTTTAGGATATGAAATCGATTTCAAAACAAAAAGTGGATTTGGATTACCTGTTTTAGATGCTAATCAACAATAAAATAATTTTCGCTATTTTCCTCAAGTAAATTACTTGTAGCATTTTGAATTTTTTTATACATCTCAGCAATAGGCATATCGTAATCTTTTCCATGATATAGAATTGCTGAAAAACTGACAACCTTCCCAATATCTTTATCTTTCATCACAGCCACGGCAATATCTTGATAGAGTTGTTTGATGGCTTCCATCTCATGCTCTTTGAGTAAAACACCAAAACTAATGCCGTATAACCTTGCTACCTTAGCATTGCTATAAGCTGTTGTTTTTAAAATTTTTGAAAAAATACGAATAATTTTATTTGCACCATAAAAACCATAAATGGTATTTATTTTTTCAAATCTATTGAGTTTAAAATAGAGAATCCAAAAATTTTCTTTTCTTGCCTGAAAAGATTTTACTTGAGAATCAAAATAGAGTGCATTATAGAGTTTTGTTAAAGGGTCGGTAATACTGAGCTGTGCAAGTTTTGACTGTTTCTCTTTAATCTGCTCCAAATAAGCAACATTTTGCAAATGTGTTTTCACGCGTGATACTAACTCAACACCATTAAAAGGTTTTGATATATAATCAACTCCTCCAACCTCAAAAGCACGAGAAATATACGTTATATCTGTTTGTGCAGTTAAAAATATAACAGGAATATCTTTTGTTTTATAATCAGATTTAAGCATTTCACACACTGCAAAGCCATCTTTTCCTGGCATATTAATATCAAGCAAAATGAGATTTATCTCTTTTTTCATAACCTGCTCAATGGCACCCCTTGCATTGAGAGCAAAAGAGAGTTGATACGCCTCTTCTTTGAGATATACCGCTGCTAACTCGATGTTAAATTTTTCATCATCTACAATAAGAATATGAAAATTATTATTTGTTTTCATCTAAAACTACCTTCTTAATTTTACTCTTTGTGCATGTGTTATAGCAACAGCCATCGCATCACTAATGTCTAAGGGTTTTATCTCTTTTTTTATATTGAGCAAACGTTTGACCATAAACGCAACTTGCTCTTTGCCTGCTTTTGCTTTCCCTGTTAAAGCTTTTTTCACCTGCAGGGCAGTGTACTCGTTAAACTGTCCAAACTCTTGGAGTAATTTTAACATAATTGCACCACGAAACTGTGCAAGTTTGATAGTTGTTGCAGGATTATGGGCATAAAAAATATCTTCCATAGCTACTTCATCTATAGTGTGATTTTGAAAAATTCTCTCCAAACCCTCTACCATCTGCGGTATTTGAAACTGTAAATCTTCTGCTTTCATCTTAATAAGTCCCGCTTCTACCAAAGAGATTTTCCCATTTTTAAGTCGTATGAGTGCAAAACCCATATTGCGAGTTCCTGGATCTATGCCTAAAATAATCATTTATAAACGCAACTCAAAACAGGCACCACCATTTTTATTACGCACATTGAGTGAGCCATTATGATGTTGTTCTATAATTTTCTTTGCCATATACAAACCAAGCCCTGTTCCATTTTTTTTCTCTTTTGTAGAAAAATAGGGATCAAAAACTTGCTGTATAATCTTCTCTTCAATCCCGCCACCATTATCATGTATTGTAAGTATATTTTCTTCAATACGAATGCATATACAAGGCTTTTTTATCGATTTTTCTTTAAAATTCTCTTGAGCATTTTGAAAAATACTCAAAACAACCTGTACAATCTCATTTTCATACATCTCTACTGTTTGCACATTATCTGCTGTATATTCAACAATTATCTTGTTATTACTAAGTGCAGGGCCTATAATATCTAAAGCTTTTTTTACTATAGCATCTAATGAACGAGACTCTTTTTTTGTACTTGGTTTGTAAAAATTTCTAAAATCATTAATGGTTAAACTCAGTGTTTGAATTAAATTATTGATATATTTTAACTCTTTTCTCAAGAAAAGTTTTTGTGCTTCTCTGCCACTTTTTGTTGCTGTATCAAAAGTTTTAAGTTGAAATTTCATCTCCATACTTGCAGTTGTAGCAGCCATAGCACTCAAAGGTTGTTTCCATTGATGGGCTATCATACTCACCATTTCCCCTAGTTGCACAAGGCGAGACTGTTGGAGTACTTGAAGCTCTTTTTCTTTAAGCTCTGTCAAATCTATCAATGTTGTCAATCTATACTTTTTTCCATCCCTCTCAATATCTCTCCCCGCTGCCAAAACAGGAAAATGAGTCCCATCTCTTTTACATAAATTTACTTCATAAGGAGTTGCAATCGTTTGAGATAATGCTTTTTGTATTTTTAAAGCCTCTGTATCATTTGGTAAAAATTGTAATAAACTTTCCCCTAAAGCATCCTCTAAATTTTGAAAACCAAACATAGAAATTGCTACACTGTTTGTTTGCACTATATTTTTATTTTCATCTGAAACGACAATCGCTTCAAGTGCAGAATCTACAAAATTTTTAAAGTTAGCAATATCTTGTAAATTATTTAATGATATTTTATACATACGAAAACTTAAAATGACAAGCATCACCAAATAAATCACTAAAGAAAAAATCATTAACACATAAATATGACTTAAATCAGAAAAAAAGAGTCCCCCAATAAAAACGACTAACGTTGTTGTTATAAAAATAAAGACAGCATGAAAA
>WFQD01000255.1 GCA_015487265.1 Sulfurimonas sp.
ATATAATATTCATCACTCTCATCTAAGAATCTAGAAACAACCTTTTCTAAAAGTTTCATATTTGATGATTCTTCATATCTCGATTTAAGTGCCTGTAAGGATTTATAAAAATATTCTTCTTTATAAGCAGTTTCATCCAGCAAATAACTATCTAAAATATAACAAAACTCTTTAATTTCAATAAGGTCTTTCAGATAAAATTTCTCTTTTTCAATAATATATTTTGATTCAATATTATTTTCCAAAAGAAGGGAATAGATTTGCATCACCTCTTCATTAGTGTACGTCAATATGGCGATATTGTCCAAATTCTCTTCACTTTTTATCATCTCTACCAAAGAAGGAACAAGACTTTGTGCTTTTGGATAGGAATAAATTTTTACACTTCCATTCTGTTGTGAATGAGCAAATAACTCTTGTTGTTTATAACGTTTTGAAATCTCTTTGGCAAAGCTATTGCAATAGCGGACAATATTGCTATAACTTCTATAATTTTCCAAAAGTTCATATACTTTATATGAACTCTTTTTTTCCTCTTTATCTATTCCAAAATGTTCACCAAACTTATCTATAAATTCTACACGAGAACCAATATGATCCATAATACACTGATCATCATCTCCTACAGCAATAATTCGCATCTCACCATTACTCGCATCATAGAGTGCCTTTATAAGAGCAAAACTCTCTTCATTAACATCTTGAAATTCATCTAGTACTAAAACTGAGATGTGTTTGAGTGACACATCGCCATCTATAATCTGTTTCGTTGCATCTCTTATGGCACTTTGCAAAAGTTCATCGGAAGTTCCACTCACGGTTCGAGCAATAATTTTAAGAGCGAACGAGTGAAATGTTTGAATTTCTATGTCATAAGAGAGTGTGCCTATAAGCTGATTAATTCTTGACTTAAACTCCCATTTTGCACTTTTTGAGAATGTAAGCATCATAAACTGACTCGGTTGAATATCCTCTCGTAAAATTAACGATGCTATTTTATGTACAAGTACTTTTGTTTTCCCACTACCCGGACCTGCCAAGATCATCATTGCTTTCGTTTTACGATCTTCAACAATCTCTTTTTGAGCATCACTCATCATATCAAAAAGCTTATGAAATCGTTTTTGTGTGATGGGTTGAGAGAGTTGCTTTGCTCTGAGTTTATACTCTTTTTTAAACTTATCATACGATAAAGTAAAATAATCCTTCAAAAAACGAATCGCTTTGTAGTCATCAAGTTGTAATCTTTTCGCATATTCGCCCATAATATGAATTGCTTCTATTTTTACCTGATAATGTTTTGCAAGCCTATTTTTATACTCCATAAGCGTGTAACGCTTATTGCCTGATGCTTTTTCTTCTTTATAGATTTTCATAGGAGAATAATTAATAAAACGCCCATATAATAGTTCTAAAACACCCAAGTGATGGAGAAAAAGAAGTGTTTGATCTATCTCTTTTATACTAAATTGTTTTTCTAGTTCTTCATACAGATCTTTCAGTGAAAAAGCAATGCTTTCTTTTTTTTGGCTTGTTACTTTATTTGTGAGTATTTTCAACAGTTTTCGAGAGAGTATTTGTCTTCTTATAATTTTGTCTGAAACATCTTCTCTATTTTCAAATTTAAAATACCATAAGTCTTGTTCTCGACTCGTTCGTTTAAAAATAAAACTTGATTTCTCACGCCAATTTTTTACAATACTTCTAATTAGTTCTACTGAATTTTTTTTGATCAGATTTTGAGAAAAGAGATATTCATTTAACTCTCGCATTCCTACTTGTGTTCCATGCAAATTCTCAAAGTACCCAAAAAGTGCCGATTCAATTTTTGCTATTTTCTCAAATTGGCTTATACTTAAACGACTCATTTCAAGTGATAGATCTTTTGCATTACCAAGTATATCCATCTCTTTGAGTTGATTTATACTTAATGCAATATCATGTTTTTCCATACCTAAGACATATGCCAGTTCATCAATTTGTACAGCTTCTACTTTTCCTCTTCCAATAATACTTTGCAATACTAAAACGAGTTTTTGCTTCTCATCTTTTGTATAGTTTGATTTATCAAGCGCCTCATGTAATTTTTCCATACTTCCCGATGCGATAGAATCAGCAAAAAAACTAATTTTGTTTCTTTTTCTACTAATGTAACCTTCACGCTCTAACTCTAAAAGAATAGTTTTGATTTTTGTTGCATAATCTACTGAACTATCATCAACATCCCAACCTGCCTGTTGCGCAAGTTCAAATGCTGTTTTTGTGATTAAGTCCCCTTTTGCTTTTTTAATGACTCTTAAAATCGAATTAATATCCCCTGCCGTGATTTTAGAACGATTGAGCATAGCAAAATGCTTATCTAGATCATCTTCATCAAAAAGAATAGGACAAAATGCATTCAAGTTTTTATCTCTTGCCCCACGTCCTGCTTCCTGCGCATAATTTTCTAAAGAATCGGAAACTTCATAATGAATTACATTCATAATATTTGATTTATCTACACCCATTCCAAATGCAGTTGTAGCGACAATAATATCAATCCTATCTTCAATATAATCTTTGAGGATTTCCATTTTCACTTTTGAGTCAAGCTTTGAGTGAAATGATTTTACATTTTTATTTGTATCTAATGAAAGTTGCTCCGCCACCTTATCACACTCTTTTGTAGAAGATGGAATATAAATAAGTGTCGCGCCTTGGTGCTCTTTTAAAATAGCAAGAAGCTGCGTATATTTATCTTTACCATTAATTTCAAAAGCTTTGTATGTAAGATTTGTTCTTTCTGGAACAGCGAAGTAATCATCTAGTGTTATGCCTAAACCATCTAAAAAATAGGCTTTAATATCTTGTATAACTGCCGGCTTTGCAGTAGCCGTAAAACAAGAAATAGGAATACTATTTTGAAATGTTTTTGCAGCTAAAAGTTCTTTTATATATTCACAAATATAAAAATAATCCTGTCTAAAATCATTACCCCATGTTGAGAGACAATGCACTTCGTCTATGACAAAACGCTCTATATATCTATTTTTTAGTATCTTAAATATTGTTTCAGAACGTAATGATTCTGGAACAATATAGAGAATATCTGCCTCACCATTGACAACAGCTTCTAATGCTTCACTTCTTTCTAAAGGACTTAAAAAACCACTAATTGCCACTGCCTTATAATTCGCGACATTTGCATTAAAACTTTTAATATGATCCTCTATTAATGCTTGTAATGGCGAGAGAACAACTGTTAAAGATTTATATGCTGATGCCTTATAAATTGCCGGCAACCAAAACGTAAAGGTTTTTCCCCCTCCCGTCGGTAAAATACACAAAAAATTCTCATCTCGCAAAGAAGCTTCTACTATTTCCTGTTGGGAAATCATTTTAGAATCAAAAAGCCCAGCATTTAAACGAGGGAATTTCCGAAATTCTCCAAAACCAAAGACTTTTTTTGAAAAAGTATGAAGATTCTCACGCATAACTTCATCATTAAAACAGAGCCTCTTTTGCATTGAGACAATATCTGGATAGCTATAAAGAATCTTAGGTGGATGCGCTTTTATCTCAATATGAGGGGTTAATAGAGCTAAAATATAAGTAAGTTCAACAGGATGATTTTCAATCATCGTTTGAAGAAATTTTTGATCTACAATCCTTTCTTCATACTCTTTTATTATGAGTTTATAAAGTGCATCATTTTCAATAACTACAAGTTGCAATTCCTTTTCAATGTAACGAAAAAATCCCTCAAAATACTTCTCTTTATGTAATAAAGAATAAAAAATATATTGCATAGTCCGACTAAGAGATCTAAATTTTTCATACAACTTGACAAAAAGTTTACGTGTTATTTTGGAATCTTCTACAGGATCGTTTTTAAAATCATCTTCACTTTTGTAATTCTTTGGCAAACTGTGGTGTGTTTTTTCATTAAAAAGAAGCAAAGATAGAGGCAGTGTATCTATTATGTCATACTTTTTAAGATCTTGATAAAGAATACTTTGACGAAGATGTTTCATGTCAAAATCTATAAAATTATGACCTGCAATCAAATGTGTATCACAGGAATGAATAAATACCTGACTTTCTGTAATCGAACTTGTTTTTAATTCTCTATTTTGAAAAACAAAGCCTAGTTCATAAATTTTTTTATTATGTGTATCGACTTCTATATCACAAAAAAGTATAGAGAATTTATCTTCATTCATAAAGTTTACGAATCCCCTAGCTTTTCTCTCATCTCATCTTCAGTAATCGCAGTCACACCCAAACTCACAGCCTTATCATACTTGCTTCCAGCATCTTCACCATAGATGAGATAACCTGTCTTTTTACTGACACTTCCCGAGACCTTTGCACCGAGAGATTCAAGCATCTCTTTTATCTTCGGTCGCGGCTCACTCATCGTTCCTGTAAGCACGATTGTTTTGCCTTTGAACGGGTTCTCTTTTGCCTCTTCTTTTTGCTCTGGAGCGACAGGCTGTAAAATGGCTTGCAGTTTTTCAACCGTCTCACGATTGACTCGCATAAATTCCAAGTAACTCTCCGCCATTTCATCACCGATGCCATCAATTGCAACAAGCGCTTCTTTGCTCGCATACGCATACTCTAAACCAAAGGCTTGGGCTATCATTTTCGATGCCACCTCTCCGATATGCTCGATTCCAAGCGCATTGATAAAACGCCACAATTCACACCCTTTTACACTCTCGATGGCATCAAGCAGATTTTTCGCTTTTTTCTCTTTAAAGCCCTCAAGTTCTAGAAGTTTTTCCATGTTCAGATCAAAGAGATCTACCACACTACGTACAAGTCCGGCATTAAAGAGCTGCTCTACTATTTTATTGCCCAGTCCGTCGATGTTGAGACACTGTTTTGAGGCGAAATAGATAATGGAGTTCACAACTCGTGCTTCACAGGTCAGGTTTTGACACTTAATAAGCACCTCTTCTTGCAAGAGCTCACTCCCACATACCGGACAGTTTTTCGGGCGCTCTACTTTTACTTCACTGCCATCTCTCTCCTGTGTGAGCACTTTGACGATCTTAGGAATAACATCCCCGCTTCGAAGAATGATGACCTTATCACCAATGCGAATATCCATCCGCTCTATCTCATCGAAGTTATGCAGGGTTGCACGCTCGACCACAGCTCCTTCTATCTCTGTCGGCTCAACAACTG
>WFQD01000256.1 GCA_015487265.1 Sulfurimonas sp.
AATTTACCGTGACACACGACGAATGGGAGCAAATAAGGCACCTATAAAACATCGTATAGGTTTTATTTTCTGGCAAGGCAGTGGCAAACGCATGCAAAGTTCTGCATTTTATATGCACTTTTCACCTGAAGAACTCTATGTAGCTGTCGGAGTGCGATGGTTTGAAAAGCCGATGCTTGATGCTTTTAGAGCATATATAAAAAGTGATGAAAAACGTCAAGAATTACAAAATATTTTAACTGCAATTAAAGCAAAAAACAAAGGCTATACTCATTTGGAAAAAGGGTACAAACGCTACCCACGAGGCTTTGATGCAGGAATGCCAAATGCTGATTTATCTCTTTATAAAGGAATGGCTACTTTTAAATTACTCAATCCACACCTTATAGAAGATGGCGAAAAACTTATAGAAACACTCTATGAGATTTATGAAGATATGCATCCTTTGCAACAATTCATGTATGAAGTAAGTTTACGAATTACAACAAGTTAAACTTTTGCGGCATCCATAAGATGGAGTTTTAAGACATGTTTTTCTGTAATCACTGTTTTAAATTCACCCTCAAAAACTTTTATATCTAAAACAAACGCAGTGACATGGACATTGCGTTTTCTTCCCTCTTTATGTCTTACCTTCGCAATTACTCGCACTTCATCATGAAATTTTACAGGTGATAAAAATTGACAATCACTTGCAACTAAAACAACATTTCGCTCATTCACCGCAAGCATAGCAGCATAATCTGCAGAAGAAAAAATAAATCCACCATGAATTAAACCTATCTCATCGGCAACCATCTCTGGTGTTGTGACGAGTTTGAGTTCAACATAGCCCTCTTCTATGGTAACAACTTCACCATTAAGCTCTTGATTGATGCGTTCATGTGTTTGTACAAGTACCTCTTTCTCTTCATCTTCTCTATAATCATCAAGTGCAAACTCTTCGCTATTATTTTCTTCTTGTGTCACTTTTTATCCTTTATCAATCTTACATATACCCTTGCTGGTGCGGGATAGCCTTCTACAGTTTTTGTGTTGTCTTGCGGGTCAAGAAAATCCTCTAAAGATTGACCTTCTATCCATTCTGTTTTTCTCTGCTCATTTTTTTGTGTGACACTTGTTTGCAAGACTTCAAAACTTGTAAATCCAGCTCGTAGGCACCAGTTTTTTAAAGCTTTTATGGTTGGGACAAAATAGATATTTGGTATTTTAGAGTAACTTGATTCTGGGCAAAGTGCCATTTCACCCTCACCTTCTATGTAAAAAGTATCTAAAATTACTTCCCCTTTTGTATCAAGCCCTTTGTAGAGTTGCTTTAACATTGCAACAGGATCGCTTCGATGATACAAAACACCTAAACAAAAGATAGTGTCAAATTTTTCTTCATAAAATTCCAAATGTTCTACACCCAAAAGCTCGTACACTATTTCACTTTTTACAAATGTATTGATAAAATCAAACTGCGTTTTATAGAGTGGTGAGGGATCAAAACCAACTAATGCTTTTGGTTTCTCTTCAAGCATCCGAAACATATAATACCCATTGTTACAACCTATATCGGCAACTCTTTTATCTTTTAAATCAAAATAAGGGCGAAGAAGATTATATTTGATATTGCTTTGCCACTCACTATCTATAAAAGTTTCTCCTATTTTAAATGGTCCTTTTCTCCAAGGCATCAGTAACTTTGCAGCAGCAAAGATTTGTGCTTCATCAAATCTACCATCTAATGTCACAACATCTTCAAGGCTTACACTTGCATCTACAACTTCTAAATCCTCTATTGCTTTGCGCAAAGGGGCAATATTTTTCCAAGTCATCCATTTTTGGCGATCTTTTCGTAATGTTTCTAGGTTCATTTTATTCTTTATTTATATAAATTTTACTATAATTGTAGCAAAAAAGTTTTAGGATACTCTCGCATGCGATTAGAAAAAAAAGCTACTGTTATCTCAACGAGTGTTGCTGCCGTGCTTGTGCTCATTAAAATGAGTGTTGCACTTTTTAGTGGCAGTATCGCTGTACTTGCCTCTGCTATAGATAGTCTCCTTGATTTAACTGTTTCTCTCTTTAACTATTTTGCCCTCCATAGTGCCGAAAAAAACCCTGATGAGCAGTTTCACTTTGGTCGCAGTAAAATAGAACCTCTTGCTGCTGTTATCGAGGGAAGTGTCATCTCATTTTCTGCGCTCTTTATTCTCTATCAAGCCCTCGCTAAAATTCTCCACCCTCTTGCCATGCAACATATGAGTGAAAGTATTTATGTGATGATTATTTCTATTGTTATCACTGCGTTTTTAGTATTTTTTTTAAATAGTGTCGCAAAAAAAACAGATAACATGGTAATTCGTGCCGATGCTCTGCACTACAAAACTGATTTATTTTCTAATAGTGCTATTTTACTTGCCCTTGGACTCATACACTTCACAGGAGAAGAACTTATAGACCCTATTTTAGGTGTTCTCATCGCATTTTATATGATTTACTCGGCTATTCCTATTATAAAAGAAGGGATTTTAATGCTTCTTGATGCTGCCCTTCCGAAAGAAGCTATAGAAAAAATTGAAGCAATTTTAAACGATGAGCCAATTATAAAAAACTATCATTATTTACAAACAAGGGAATCAGGTTCCCATATTTTTGTCTCAGTACATGCAGTTTTTAACATAAGCATCTCCCTTTATGACGCACATCTCATTGCAGATAGAGTTGAAGCAAAAATCAAAGCACTCTTTCCTGAGAAAAAAGTGCATACCCTCGTTCATATGGATCCCTATGATGATTCTGAACTCAATGATGAGGACTACGAATAAACTGTAGAGATGCCCTTTATCTTCTTGGCTTTATATAAATCGTAAAGTCACCAAATTTTTCTTGCATACTAAACGCATGCTTTTGACAAAAGTTTCTTGACATAATCTCCATCATTTTTGTCGCTTCTTCTTTTGCTTCTACTTTTGTAGCAAAATCTTGACTCTCTATAAAACCATTTTTTATAAAACAGCTGCATGGATTTTGCACATTGACCTTATACATTCCAAACTCACTTAAAAATCAAAAATATCATCAAAATCATCATCACTTGCAGGGGATGCTTCATCCATTTTTAGCATAGAGGCAATGGTTTGAGAATTGACGACAATGGTATCATTCATAAAATCAACACTCGGTGCTCCCGTATGAAAAGATTGTTTAATCCAGCCAAGTAAATCGTTACTAAAGGCATTACACATTGGTCCTAATGTAGCAGAGTGAGTTTGAAAAGCATCAATATGCGAAGACAAACAAGCAGACAAGTCAGCAAGTGCAGTAGAAATAGCATACACTTCTGTATAAGGTGCTAAAAGTGCACTAATCTGGTCAAGATATGTACACATTTCCATAATATCTTCTGCTTCTAAAGCACCCCCGCCAACAAGCAACATCAAAGAGTTTAAACTATCTGCATACTCTTCTAAATCGAGTAAATCATCCGAATCCAGATAGTCAAAAACCTGTAAAGTTTGTGATTGCAATGACACATTTGTATGCACAGAAGGTGCTACAGTAGAAGCCTCTACGACTTCTACTTTAGGCTCTTCTACTTTTTCTATGACTCTCTCCTCTTCATACTGTTTCGTTTTTAAAAGACAAAAAGATAATTTTTCTTTTGTAAGTTTATATCCATCTGAAATATTATTCTTTTTCAAAAGTAATTTGATGACTTGAAGAGGGAGTACACTAATACCTACTAAAGTAAAATATTGTTTGTCATTTGACTCTTCAATATAGACTTTATTACTGTTTTCTATAGGTATTTGCTTATCGACTATAGCAACTATAGCACGTATAACATCACTTAAATGGTCAGATTTTTTTCTTACATTTAAAAGAAAAAACTCCCAAAATTCTGCAACTGAATCTTCTGAATCAAGTAAAAAAGTTGTATGACGGCTAAAAACTTTATTGGTATAAAGATTAATACCTTTTGCGTTCACATTCTCTTTTTTTCTTGCCTGAGAGAGTAAAATATAGTTTTTTAAACGCGAATGGAAAATATCTGCATCCACAGGCTTAGAGATATAATCTTCTGCACCATTATTTAAAATTTCAATCTTTTTTTCTTCATCTTCTGCAGCGGACACAGCAATAATCATCACAGTAGCATCAAGAGAACGGATAATTTTACTTGCTTCAACACCGTCCATATTTGGCATATTGATATCCATAAAAATAAGATTATATTGTGTTTCTTTCGCCATTGCAACAGCTTCTACACCATCTTTTGCCATATCAATTTCAAATTGAATACTACTATCTGACTCCATATAATCATCTAAATAAGCATCAAGCACCATTCTGTTAGTTGTGTTATCATCAACGATAAGTATTTTCATTTGCTTACTCTCTTTGCATTTTTGCTAATAGTTCTTTCACACATTTTTTATAATCTTTCATTCCCTTAGAGCGTTTGGTATTTAAAATAATAGGGGCACCCGATTCAAACTGCTGTGCTAATTTAATATCAATGCCAATAGGTGAAAGCAGTTTACTCTCACCAAAAGATGTTTTTACTTTTTGTACTGACTCTTTATGCTCTACAATATGCGGATTATACATCACAGGTAAAATGTAAACATCTGCTAACTCTCTATGAAAATCTATGGCACTCTTATATAAAGCCCGCATCATTTGCCCTACGGCTACGACACCTAAATGGTGAGGTACAAAAGGCACTAAAACAACATCTGCAACTTCTAAAGAGTTTTTTAACAAAGCATCAAATGTAGGCGGAGTATCTATGACACAATAATCAAAAAAATCTGCAATACTCTCCTCTTTGATACGTTTTTTTAAAATACCATCAAGATTTTCATACTCATACACATCAAAAAAAGAGAGTGCTGGTGAGAGTGTTAAGTTTTCATGCACAGTCGGCATAAAAGATTCACTCAATGTTTTGCCTTGAAAAATAGAGTGTACCCCTAGTTTTTCATTTAAATCACATCCAACCCCTATAGAAGCATGCCCCTGTGTATCAAAATCTAAAAGTAATACAGAACCATGTTTTGCTAAACCACTTGCAACATTTACAGCAGTTGTTGTCTTTGCAGACCCTCCCTTACGGTTACTAACTACAATGATTTTCACTAGTGTCAAACCCTTCTAAAACTGTTTGAAAAAGTTTTTTATTTTCTCCAAATGTATAGCTACAAACATAATTTTTTTTATATGCCATAATCAGTTGCAGTATTGCCAAGTGAATATCTTCGCACTCTGTAAAATTGAGTTGCACCTCTTTTGGTGCTTGTTCTTGAAGAAAATCTCTTAAACTTACAACTTCATCTTCATAAATCACTGAGTTGAAAGTCGCTTCATTTTTTTCATATGTAATTGCCATTGCCCAATCCTTAGTGTGGTATTTCTACACTTTTAATCATATTAATCAAATTCCCATTGAGTTCTAATACACCCTCAAGCTGCAAGAAAGGATTATCGCTCTCCTCATCACTGCTACTTTTTATGCTTGTTTCATCTGCATGCACAATATCTTCTATTTCATCCACTTTAATAGCAAAAACTTTTTCACCTTTTTCATAAATAATCAGTTTTTGTAAAGAGTTTGCAACCGTTTCGATCTCCGCGACAAAGGTATCTAGTGCACCCATCGTTTTGACATAAATGTTATTAATGTCTACATCAAGCATTGTCTTTGCTGTTTTTTCATCTGTTTTATTCATATCAAGAATATCTTGTCCCTTATGATGCAGCTGTTTATGATTTTCTACCAAATTATTAAAAATCGTTGCAATACTGTCATCATAAGAGGTAAAAGAGTCTATCCATTTTCCAAGTTCACACATATGCGGATTTGTTGTTTTAGTAAATTCACTTTTTGTATTGACCGCAGTTTGGAGTGCTTCAACCCAAGCACCATGTGCCCCCTTGAGTTTTGTAAACAACACAGAGAGTTCTTCATTATAACTCGGCATTCCTATGAGCCTGCGAAAACTCAAAACTTTAATTACTTTGTCTTCATGACTCATCATCCCATCAATAAAACTGTTGGCATTAGGAATACTTGTCAAAGAAACAGCTTGAATAATTCTTTGAATATTTTCTATATTAATCGCATATTTGTTAGTCCCAATTCGAAAAACAATTAAATCAATCATCTTCTACTTCTCCTTTTTATGTGCATTATGCAACAATTACATCTTCTTTTAATTTTTGTGAAATACTCAGCAGTCCAAGTGGATCCATTGCCATAATTATCTGTCCATTTCCAAGGAGTGCCGTTCCACTAAAGAGTGGATGCCCTTCCATAATGCCAACAAGTGGTTTTTGCACCACATCAAGTTGTCCCATAAAATCATTTACAGCCACAGCGAGAAGATTATCTTTTATATTGAGCACAACTATAGAGAGTGGTTCTCCTGCATTCATAGTATCATTGTACATTGACTTAATAAACAACAGTGGAATAACTTCTCCACGAATATAAACAAATGGCTCATTGTGAAGATACTCTATTTCTGAGCGTTCAAGTTTCACTGTCTCAGAGACACTATCCATAGGAATACCATAATGGATATCATTCATTTGAATATGTAAAAGAGATGTCACTGCTAAAGACATTGGAATAGCAAGTGTAATGACTGTACCCTTGTTGGCTTCTGTGGTAATGTTAATAGACCCACCAAAACTCTCAATAGATTTTTTCACCACATCCATACCAACACCACGACCACTAAACTCTGTAATCTCTTCGGCAGTAGAGAGTCCTGGTAGAAGGACAAGTTCTGCTTTTTCATTTTCACTTAAGGCGTCTATCTGTTCTGGAGTCATCAAACCTTTTTCAAGCACTTTATTCGCAACACGCTCAGTATTAATCCCAGCACCATCATCAATAATTTCTATAATAATTCTATCTGATTGTCCATAGGCCTTGAGTGTAACCGTTCCATTAGGACTTTTTCCCTTCTGCTCTCGCACTTCAGGTGTCTCAATCCCATGGTCGAGTGAATTTCTCATGATATGAATCATAGGATCAGCTAACATCTCAATCATATTTTTATCAAGTTTTGTATCACCCCCTGACATATTGAGTGTCACTTTTTTTCCAAGTTTTTTTGCAATATCACGCACGAGTTTTGGGTATCGATCAAATACATAAGAAATAGGAAGCATACGCATACCCATAATGAGATCTTGAAGTTGTTCTGAGAGACGGTTGATAAAAATATACTTTTCCATAATCTCGCGTTTAATCATATCGTGTGTCATTGTCACAACATTATCTGCAAGGTAAGGTAAAGAATTTTTCGCAACTAAAAGTTCTCCAACAACATTCATCAATGAATCTATGGATTCCTGATCTATTTTAACAGTTTTTCCAACCACTGTTTTTTTCGTTTCCTCTTTTTTCACAGCTGGTTTTTTTGCTACTTTAGGAACAGTTGTTTTTTTCTCTTCTACTGGAGCTGTTTCAATTTTTGGAGTTGCAGCTTGTGGTGTTTGTACTTTTGGAGCTTCTGCATTTTGTGTTACAGGAGCAACACTCTCCTCTTTGGCTTGTGGTGTTTTTCCAAGGAAAGATGCTAAAAATGCATCTATTTCCTCTTTTGTTTTTAAATCATTTGGCACACCCTCTACAAATTGAGAAACTTTTGCAAGCATAGTACTGATTCTTTGAACATCATCTTCAGTTTGTGCATACGGGAGTGCTTTATACTGCTGCTCTAAAATAAGTTGTGCCGTTGCTTGATGTGCAGGGCTTATCTCTTTTGGAGCCTCTTTTTCAGCTGGAGCACTCTCTTGTACAGGTGCTTCTTCCTGTTCTACTTCTTTGGCTACTGGCTCTGTTGCTACGGCTTCTTCTGTCACTTGGGCTTGATTTTCTTCACTTGCCACAGCCTCACCTATATAAACTTCACCTTTATAAAGGTTCTCAAAAAAGGAGTTGAGTTTGTTTGTATCACTCTCTTGAATTAATCCGACAATATTTAAAAATCTTTGCAGTTGTGCATACTGAATTGTCTCAGTACCCACAAGTTCCATAGAGTTTTTCACTTCGTCTGCTATTGTTGTTAAATCAAAATCTTCTGCAATGCTTGTGAGCTCTTTGAGTGAATCTATTTGATGTCCTGCATCGCCATTACTGACACTCAGCAATGTTTGAATATCTAATGGTAAAAGTTGAATTTCATCAATAAAATTAAATAAAGAGTCCTCTATATCTTCAAAACTTGCATAAACATAAGCAATTAAATGCGATTTTAAGAGTAAACCATCCTCATCTTCAATCCCACTCAACACTGATTTTGCATTTTCATCACTCATACATGAGAAAACACCAAGTACTTTATCACCTAAAAGAGAGAGTGTATACACAGGGTCATTCCCATAAACCATACATGAATCATCCACATCAAAAACAATAGCATACAGATTATCGTTTTCACAAAACTCTGCATTTATCTCTGCATTTACAAAATGAATTTTTGGACTTGTGACTCCTCTTAATGTTGCAAGATTTGTATTGATGATACTTTGAGGGTCTTCAACACTCACATAAGGAACACTCCATGCGACCTCTTCTTCTGCCTCTTTTCCCATCTCTGTTTGCAATGCAGTGACAATAGTCTCTACTGTCGCTTCATCAGCATCGACAATATCACCACTCTCTTCTGCTGCTTCTACAAGGTTCATCACTTCATCAAAGGCATCATAGAGTGCATCAGTCATACTCGGTGCAAACTCTAATTTTCCCCCACGAAGCATATCGAGTAAATCTTCAGCATGGTGTGTAATATTTTTTACAGCTTCAAAACCGACAATGCCACTTCCACCCTTGAGCGTATGTGCAGCACGGAATACTGAGTTTAAAAGTTCAGGATCATCGCCCCCTATTTCGCCAATATTTTGATCGATAAATGCTAAGTTTTCTCTTGCTTCGCTTAAAAACTGTTCTAATAACGGATCCATACTCTCTCTCCTTATGCCATCACTAATATATCAATATATGTCTGTAATTGATCTGGTTTTATTGGTTTTGTCTCAAATAAATTTGCACCAACTTTATAGGCATTAATTTTATCTTCATCTTTTGCCTGTGTTGTTACCATAATGACTGGAACAAATTTATTGGCAGCTTGTTTTCGCAAATCTTGTATAAAAGAGTAACCATCCATAATTGGCATATTGACATCAACAAGATACAAGTCAACACTATTATCTAAGCTTTTTTCCAAAGCTTCCATTCCATTTTCAGCTTCGACAATATCTATTCCCATAGATTTAAGTATTGTACCATGATAATTCCTCACGGTTTTAGAATCATCTACTATCATTACTGTTGCCATACCATTGCTCCTAAAAAAATTCTATCTCATCATTTTCAGCGCCACTACCATTTGCGTTTCCTGAAAATCTCTCTTTTTTCTCTTTTGCTTCTTGTAATGTACTCTGCAATTTCTCTTGTAGCTTTGCTAAACTCCCGTTTGCCAATGCTTCATCGCTTTTGTAAGCATGAGAAAAAACAGCAATGCTTTTACGCATACTTTCAATTGCTTCAAGACTTGCATCTAACTGCTGTGTAATAATATCTTGATATTGAAACGCAGTTGCAATTTCATCATCAATCTCTAAGTTATTTTTTTGCATAAAACTGTTCATATTCATTAAAGAATCACTTGAGAGTGATTTTACACTCGTTTGTACTTCATGAATATGTTCTAGTAGTTCATCAACTGCGTTTAAAATAAGCATCCATCAACCTTTATGCAGGAAGTCTCAACACTCGAGTAATTGCTTGCTTGAGTTGTGCTGGATTAAAGGGTTTGACAATCCAGCCAGTTAAACCAAGGGCTTTACCTTGTTGTTTGAGTTCTGCTTTTGTCTCTGTTGTGAGCATAAGTGTTGGTGTTCGACTTGTTGCTGCAATACCTCGTAACTCTTTTAAAAACTCTAAACCATTCATCACAGGCATATTTAAATCTGTAATAATTAAATCAGGTGTCATCCCTGCTTTTATCTCTGCTAAAGCGACTGTTGCTTCTGTGTACTGTTTCACCTCGATTGGCATTGCGTTTGTTACCATTCTCGTTGAAGCTAAGGCTGTCTCACTATCATCTACAAATATTACTAATGGCATATCATTTCTCCTAAAATTATTTTTGATATATTAAAGTTGTATCAACTTTTTTTGCTTTAAAAACCGAAACAATTCGGCTCATATATTCAGCATGCCCTAAAAGAACATAACCCCCAGGATTGAGCATGTCATAAAATGTCATAGCGACCTCTTTTCGTGATGCATCATCAAAGTAAATCAACATATTTCTTGAAAAAATCACATCAAATTTTCCAAGTTTTCGCATTTGTGTTTTGTCAAAAACATTACATACTTGAAAATCCACACTCCCTTGTAAATCTTCACTCAGTTCGTACCCTAAACCTTTTTTATTAAACCATTGATTTAAAATAGGTTTTGGAATAGCATGCACAGAACGTTCTGTATATTTTGAAGCTTTTGCTTTTTGAATCACTGTTGAGTCTATATCTATCCCAACAACTTCAATATCTCTCTCCTCAACAACTTTTCCCTCCTCTAAAATATGTAAAATCATAGAGTATGGTTCTTCTCCTGTTGAGCACGGAGAAGAGAGTATTCGTAGTGGCTTATTTGCAGGCATTTTCGCATGTAACTCTGGTAAAATAGAATTTGCTAAGACTTCAAACTGCTCTTTTTCTCTAAAAAAGTATGTTTCATTCACCGTCATAGCATTCATTAACTCTTGAAATTCACTGCCGTCTTTATCATCAAAACGCAATTTAAAAAAGTATTTTCTAAAATTATCAAAACCCAATTCAGCTGCACGTTTATCTATATACTTTGCAAGTTTTTCATAATGCTTCTCTACATCAAGTGAAATACCACTTTTTCTATAAATAAATTCACCAATTTTTGCAAAATTTTCTGTAGATAATAAATATGCCATTGTTTTTATCCTCGAATCATTTTAATGGCACCATCAACTGCAAATGCAGCATAAAAGTCTCCAGAAAAGCGCTCTTTTAAGGACTCAAGCAGTGGAATATCTTCCTCTTCTCCAATCTCACCCATATAATCCACAGCAGTCATTGCAACATTAATATCTTGCTCTGTTTCTAAAAGTTCAATGAGCATATCTCGTGATTCTGAAAAATCAACATCCCCCAGAACATTAATAGCAAAAATACGTAGATCTCTATCATCTCCAATCAAAAATTTTACAATATAATATTTGATAGAATCCCCAAAATTTCGCAAAATTGAAATACCCAAATTTCTAATATAGGCATTATCAAGCTTGAGTAAATCCATAATCTCCTCTATCGGTGCATCATCAACATCCATATTAGAGATAACAGAGGCTATTTTGGTACAAATATCTTTATCTGCTTCATCATCATTCATATAAGAGACAAGAAAACTGCCTCCATCAAGTCTTGCTATCTCTTCAATAGCATAGTCTATTTTATCTCTCTCATGCTGCGCAGTAAAAAAATCAATTGCATCATCAAGGTGAGAAAAGTTTGGTAACTCTTCTACGACTTGGGCTACGTGTTTTTTTATTAATGCCATTTAGTGCTCCTTTACTTTAAGGTTACAATTTTTTTAAGAATGTTTTTAAAGTCAAGCTGTTCCATGACACCACCACGCTCATAAGCTTCTCTTGGCATTCCATACACAGTTGCACTCTCTTCACTCTCACCAAGAGTATACCCACCAGCATTTTTTATCTTCACTATAGCATCTGCACCATCATCTCCAATACCAGTCAAAATAACACCAACTAAATTTTTTGGATCAAAAACCTTTAAAGCACTATGCATCATTGCATTCACACTTGGCTGAAAAAAGCTCTCACCTTTTTCTTTATCTTCTCGTATTACAATTTTTCCAGAAACTTTTTGTGCAAAATTCATATGCACCCCACCACGAGCAAGATAGATATGCCCTGGTAAAACCTCTAAATTTTGCTCACTCTCATGCACAGGCAAAACACTCGCATTCGCAAGTCTTTGTGCAAATGCTTTTGTAAATTGTTCTGGCATATGTTGTACTATACAAACAGGATATTTATAGTTTGCAGGTAAAGAAGAGCATATCTGCTCAATCAGTCCAGGTCCACCCGTTGAAGACCCAATAAGTACAACCTTCGTTAAATCTAAGGAACTTGCTTCTGTAACTTGTGTATCTGCTTCTCTTTGTGTGCGTTTTCTCTCTCGCATAGGTGCTCTTCGCATACGTGCTTTGAGTCTTCGTGGTGAAATACGACTTAATGTTTTTACTTTATTAATAATATCTTCACGATTTTCTTGCTTACCAACATTCATCGTTCCCGGTTTTGAAATATAATCTACAGCACCAAAATCTAATGCATCCATAGTAATGGTAGCATCTTCTGTTGTTAAAGAGCTAATCATTAAAATTGCCGTCGGTTTTTTCTCCATGATTTCTTTGACAGCTTCTATCCCATCCATAACAGGCATATTAATATCCATAGTGATAACATCGTACTGTTTTTCAAGAGCCTTATCCACAGCTTCTTGTCCATTTTTAGCAGTATCTATATCGTACCCTAAAGTTGCAATCATCTCTGTGAGTTGTTTACGCACTAAAGCTGAATCATCAACGATTAGAACTTGTTTTGCCATTACACTTCCTTTTGACTTACTAATTTATTTATATCCATTGCAAGAACAAGTCTCTCACCATTGTTTAGATATAAAACATTCGTAAAGATTTCATTCTCTTCTTTACGCATATCTTCTTGTTGTACTTCTAAAATATCACTCACACTATCGACAACAAAACCTATACGATTGTCATCTATGTTACAAATGATAATCTTTGAATCTTCATTAATTTTTGTCTCTAAATTTAATTTATCAAACAAAGAGACAAGTGTCACAATTTGTCCGCGAATATTTATAATCCCAGCGATAGAGGAGTCACTAAACGCAACGTCAGTTGCACTTACACTGTCAATGATTTCATCAACACTATCCACTTCAAAGGCATACTCTTTATCAAGCAGTTTAAAGACAATCACTTCCATTGAGTCAGCATCTGTTGTCTCCTCCGCAACTTCTTGATTTTGATCTATAAAAGAGTCATTTTTTGTAAAAATATCATTTAAAACCATATGGTCAAAAAAAGATATAATAGAGTCTTTGGTATGGATAACTCCTGAAATTTTATTTTCTTTAAAAGAGTCTTCCATATACTCAATTTCACTCATAAAATAATTTTCTATATCAACAACACTATCAACAAGTAACCCTACTCGTTTTCCATCATATGAAGCGATTAAAATTCTATTTTTTTCACTTCTTGCATCTGAAAAGCCATAATATCTTCGTAAATCAATCACTACTAAGAGCTCATCACGAATAGTTACAAGACCAAGCACTTCTTTTTGTGCATCATTCATCTCTGTAATTTGCACATCTGCTAAAATAATCTCTTGTAAATACTCTATATTTAAAGCAAAAACTTCCCTCTCCAAAGCAAAAATCAAAAATCTTACACTATCTTCTTCTTTATGGTCTTCTCTTTGATTCTTTCCGTTTTTTACTTCTTTCCCTGCAATTTCTACCTTCTGTATTTTTGCAAATAAAGCTTCTAAAGACATCACCTGTACAAGCATATCTTGGTATTTATACACCCCAACGACTGGGTTATTATCTTGATTGATATACTCAATATTCTCTTGGTTTACAATAACGGTATCATACACTTCACTCACTAAAAGTGCATTAGTTGCATAGGAATTATTTAAACTTAAAATTCTTGTTTTACTTGCATCATATTCCACTTCAGCCATATTTAACAGTATATTAAAATCAACCAAAGAGACGATACTTCCTGAGACTGCACACAAACCTCTCACAGACTTTGGTCTCAATGGCAAAGGCATCAGTAATGGCACACGAGAGATTTGGTTAATATCTTCTGTAGATATTCCATAACTCTCTGTGGCATTTTTTATGATTAGTATTTCATGAATTTGCATCGGTACTTCTTCTTACCCTTGTTGTAATTCATCTGCCATCACAGCAAGTTCTTCAACACCTTCACCAATACGAGACACAGTTTCAATAATAAGCTCACTCGCCTTACGAGACTCCATTGCATTTCTTGCACTTAATTCTACTGCTTTTTGTACTTCACTAATTCCTATCGTTACTTGATTCATACCCTCAAGATTTTGATCATTAACTGTTTTGAGTCCTGCATATCTATCAAGTAAATCCACAAGCATATCAATAATTTTTGAAATTTCCCCTACAAGTGCATCAAGCATATCCTGCTCTTTTCTTTGTGTATTTAAAAGATCATTCCAATCATTTTCTACGATATTGATTTCAGAATTCATCGACTCTACAATATCATTAATTTTTTCCGTATTTGCACCTGAATCTTTTGCCAAGTTACGAATATCAGAACTTACAACTGCAAAACCTTTTCCAAAATCACCAGCACGAGCAGCCTCAATAGATCCACTAATTGCAAGCATGTTCAGTTGCACAATAGAGTTTGAAATATTTCCTACTGTTTTATCTACACTTTTGGTCTCTTTTACAATAACACTTAACTCTTGCGATGCTTCATTCCCCTGAGCGATTGATTCTCCTGAAGATGCTTTTACTTCAAGTACAGTTGCTTTTACAGCATTAAATGAAGTTTTGAGTAAATCAAAATTTCTTCTTGAAATCGCAATAAGTTCGTCAATATCTTCAGCAGCGGCTAAACTCTCAGCGACTAAGTCTTTATTTTGCAATACACTCTGATTTGTTGTATGAGAAGAGGATTCTATTTGATTTAAAGCAGTTGTTACATCTTCAAGTGCACTTTGAATCTCCTCCATATTTCCGCCAATTGTATCTGCTGAGAGGGCGATGTCTTCTGCTGATTTCATAGAGTCTGTGGAGTATTTTAACTCTTCAGATAAACTTGAGAGTTCTTTAATATCATCTTCAGTTTGAGAGAGTGCATCGGATTGAATCTCAATCCCGTTGAGTGTTTTTTCAACAGAGAGTGCAATTTGACTTGAGGCATCTGAAATCTCTTGAGAACCTTTATTTATCTTTTCAATCAAATTATCAAGTGTATTGGTGTATGTGTTAATATTTCGTGCAGCTTCTACAGAGTAAACAGCAATTTTTGTCAGTTCTTCCATCTTCAGGCTCAGTGCATTTCCGCGTGTTCCTGTTCCTGAAATAATAACAGTTGTAGAGCCTATACTTTTAATAATACTATCTATACTACTTTGAATTTTATTGACAAGTTCAGAGATAAATTCTGCATTTTTCTCACTTTCACCAGCTAAGGCACGTGTCTCATCAGCAACAACAGCAAAGCCTTTACCATGTTCCTTGGCACGGCTTGCTTCAATCGCAGCATTTAAAGCCAAAAGATTTGTTTGATCGGCAATTTTGGCAATAAACCCAACCGCATCTCCAATGTTTTGAGAGGAGATTTTCAACTCTTCACTCTTTTTCGCACTCTCATTAGCAACATCAATTGCCTTGTCCATTCGCCCTACTGAATCATTGATAATCTGTACTGCATTCATAATATTATCGCCCGTTGCCAAGGTAGAAGAAATCACTGTATCAATTGTTGTGTTCATACGATTAATATTGCTTGTAATACCTTTTACATTGGCTAAAGCCTGATCGCTTGCACCACTGTTTTCTTCTGCGGCTGTTGCAATCTGCTCCATAGAAGATTTTAATTGCTCAATGGCACTGACACTCTCTTGTGCATTATCAAGAATAGTCATAGAGACACCTGCAATGCTTTCACTTATTTGTTGTTGTTTTGCCAAAGTTCTTTGTTTTCTTTTATCATTACTAGAAGCAACGGCCATAGAGGCTGAAGCCGAACTCCCTTTTTTAACTAATGCCATGTATAATCCTTTCCTTCTTAATCTAATGTAGCATAAAGCTCTTCAGCTTTTTTAATATCTTCACGGGATGGTTTGACTCGTATAGAGACATATTTTGTGTTGCCATTTTTGTCTATGGAGCGCAGGACTGTTGCATATACCCAGTAAAACCCGCCACCTTTTCTCTGATTTTTGACATATCCTGTCCAAAAACCCTTACTTTGAACATCATCCCACAGTGATTTAAATGCAGCTCTTGGCATATCAGGATGGCGCACAACATTGTGTGGCTGACCAATGAGATCACTCTCTTTCATATTGGCTACCTTATAAAAAGAGTCACTTGCATACTGCACGATTCCCTTTTCATCTGTTTCTGATAAAAGATATAAATCAGTATAGAGCACCTCTCCATCATCTAAAAATGTTAAACCTTCGGTACTTATATCATTGTTATTTTGTGACACACTAAACCTCCAAGAAAAATTAATTACTGTTAGCTTACTCTTTACAATCTAAAAATAAATTGAAATGAGAGAATTTTATTGATTTTTTTGGGTTTTGTGAAAAAAATGTGTTTTTTGATTTGTTTTGTTTATATTTATAATTTGTTAGAGGGGAAAAACTTCCCTACACAAGGGAAGTAAAAGAGAAGAAGACTAGATATTATCGCGAATACCTAAGTCAGAAACGAGTTTATTGTAAGCCTCTTTTTGTGTTCTTTTGAAATATTTCATAAGACGACGACGTTGACCAACAAGTTTAAGCAGACCTAAACGGGATGCATGATCTTTTTTGAAAACTTTTAAGTGTTCTGTCAATTCTGAGATACGCTCTGTTAAAAGTGCAATTTGCACTTCACTTGAACCAGTATCACCTTCTTTGCGACCATATTTCGCAATTATCTCTTGTTTTTTAGCCGAATCTAAAGCCATAATAGCCTCCTGATGGGTATATTTATCTAACATTTATATCAATATATAAAAGCTGAGGGAGAATTATAACTACTTAATCTTTATTTAATCTAATTATCATTAGAATGTGCCTATGAAAAAAGTACTCGTCGTAGATGATAGTCAAACTATCCTCACACTCATCAAATCTGAAATAGCCCTCCACAGTGACATAGAAGCATTCTATGCAGACTCCTATAAAAGTGCCATGCGACTTATCCGTGAGCATCGTGGACAATTCCATGCTGCACTTTTAGATTTAAATCTTCCAGATGCACCCGAGGGTGAAATAGTCAAGCTTGCCAATGCTAACAAAATTCCCGCTGTTATTCTCTCTGCAACCATTAATGAAGAGCTAAAAGACAGAGTAATGAAAAAAGATGTGGTTGATTTTGTCGTCAAAGACACACCACAAAGTGTAAAATTTGCCGTCAATGCTATCTTGAGAACACTCAAAAATTATGATACAACAATTTTAGTTGTTGATGATTCTAAACTCTATAGAGAGACACTCAAAAATTCTCTCCAACGCATTCATTTGAATGTTATAGAAGCTGAAGATGGACAAGAAGCACTTGCTATAATAAAAGAGAATAAAAATATATCTTTAGTCATTACTGACTATGAGATGCCAAATATGAATGGTATTGAACTCACTTACCAACTCAGAAATGAATACCAAAAAGATGAACTTGCTATCATCGCGATGAGTACTATAGATAACAGTGAAGTAGTCGGTGCTTTTTTACGCTTTGGTGCCAATGATTTTCTTAACAAACCCTTTACCCACTATGAAGTTGTTACAAGAATTAACTCTAACCTTGAACTCATTGATTTGTTTACAACACTCAAAGACCGTGCAAATAAAGACTTTTTAACAGGCATGTTTAACCGTCGTTACTTTTTTGATAGTGGTATACCTATTTTTAAGAAGAACAAAAGAAAAGTCTATCCTTTAGCTATTGCCATGATAGATATAGATAAATTTAAAAATATTAACGATACCTATGGGCATGATGTTGGAGATGATGCGATTAAAGAGATTAAAACCATTTTAGATCAAAACTTACGAGAATCTGATTTGGTAGCTCGTTTTGGTGGAGAAGAGTTTTGTATTTTACTTGAAGAAATCAATATTCATAATGTAAAAAGCCTCTTTGAAAAAATCCGTGCAGCATTTGAGAGTAATGTAATTCATACAAACGGTATAGATATTTCCTATACTATTTCAACTGGTATCTGTTATGGTATTTTAGACTCACTTGATGCTATGATACAACTCTCCGATGAAGCGCTCTATGAAGCAAAAACCACAGGACGTAATAAAGTCGTCATTAAAGAGGTATAAACTTTTAACTTCTTTGGTTATAATATCTCTTTAAAAATCAAATTGAAAGTTACTACCGATGCTTATAACCCGTGCCAGTGAATATGCTATACTCTCACTTATTCTTTTATCTAAAGCAAAAGAGCCCCAAGATACAGAAACACTCTCACGACAACTTGCAATCTCCAAAAGTTTTTTAGCAAAAATTTTGCAATCGCTTGCGAAAAAAAACATTTTACACTCCTTTAAAGGAGTCAATGGTGGTTTTGCTTTAGCACAAGAGGCTTCAAAGGTAAGTATGCTTGATATTATGTCCTGTGTAGAGGGCAAAGCGCCTGCTGTATTTGATTGTGCATCCTCACTTGACGATTGCCCTTCAGACCAAGCAAATATCTGTACAATTTGGCCCTTTTTGCATAAACTCCAAGGAAAAATAGATTTTTTTCTTGCAGAACTCACTTTAGCCGATATTTTAGAAGAAGATTAAACCTTGGCAAGAAAACTCACACGCAAACAGCAAGTTGGAACTGCCCTTAACTTTTTACTCGGACAAAAAGATTTAAGTGTTGTCATCTTTGTTATGGCAATTTTAGCCATTATCATCGTTCCCTTGCCCTCAGCAATGCTGGATGTTTTGCTCACAGTTTCTATGTCTGTAGCCATTTTAATTTTACTTATATCACTCTATATTCCAAAGCCAACAGATTTAACAACTTTTCCTACACTCATTTTAATTATTACCCTTTTTCGGCTCTCACTCAATGTCGCAACAACAAGAATGATTTTAAGTCATGGACATGAGGGAAGTGAAAATGTCAGTAGTATTATCACCAGTTTTGGTGATTTTGTTGTGGGTGGAAACTTTGTCATTGGGATTATTGTTTTTTCTATTCTTGTGCTGATTAACTTTATGGTTATCACCAAAGGTTCGACAAGGGTTGCTGAAGTAGCAGCACGTTTTGTGCTTGATTCTATGCCTGGAAAACAGATGGCAGTCGATGCCGACTTAAATGCAGGACTCATTGATGATGCCGAAGCAACGAAACGCCGTGCTGCCATTTTACAAGATGCAAACTTTTATGGGGCGATGGATGGTTCTTCTAAATTTGTCAAAGGGGATGCTGTTGCAGGGATTGTAATTACCCTCATTAACATTATCGGTGGATTTTTAATTGGTGTTTTCCAACACGATATGAGTGTGAGTGACAGTGCTTCTGCGTTTACCCTTTTAACCATTGGGGATGGTTTAGTGGGGCAAATTCCTGCACTTATTATCTCAACAGCTACCGGGATTATGATTACCCGTTCTTCTGGTGATGGTGATAATTTTGCTGAGGGTACCATCAATCAGATGGTAGGCAACTCAAAAATCATGATGATTGTGGGATTTATCATGATTTTATTTGCCCTTGTTCCTGGTTTACCTACTGCTTCTATGGGCTTTGTTGGTATTATCTTTGCCGTGCTTGGTTGGTCGATTTATAAGTTTGATAAAGGAGAACTTGATATTCTCAATGTTCCCGATATACTTGGCAATGCAACAAAACAGCAAGAAAAAGAAAAAAATGCTCTCAAACCAAAAAAATCTCCAGAAGAGATAGCAAAAGAGGAGGAGAATGCCCTTGAAGACATCCTTAAAGTAGAGATGTTAGAACTCACACTTGGCTACCAGCTCATCCGTCTTGCCGATGCAAACCAAGGAGGCGATTTACTTGAACGCATCCGTTCTATGCGACGCAAAATTGCCAGTGATTTTGGATTTTTAATGCCACAAGTTCGTATTCGTGACAACTTACATCTCGAACCCCAACAGTACCAAATACTACTCAAAGGTGTCTCCATTGGAGAAGGCACTATCATGCCCGATAAATTTTTAGCTATGGATAGCGGGATGGCAACAGGGGAAATTACGGGAGAAGCAACAAAAGAGCCTGCATTTGGGCTTGACGCTCTTTGGATTCATCCAGAACAAAAAGAGGATGCCATCATCAATGGCTACACCGTTGTGGACCCTGCGACTGTCATCTCTACACATATGAGCGAACTCATTAAACGCAACGCCGAAGAGTTACTCACACGTCAAGAGGTACAAACACTTATTGATAAAATCAAAGATGATTTCCCTGTGATTGTGGATGATCTGCTTAAAGTTGCAAGCATTGGACTTGTACAACGCATCTTAAAAGCACTGCTACATGAAAAAATTCCACTCAAAGATATGCTGAGTATTTTAGAAACCATAGCCGACATCGCAGAGTTTACCAAAAATGTTGATGTCATTACAGAACAAGTCCGTGCAAAACTCTCCCGCATCATTACACAAATGTATGCGAGTGAAGATGGAGTTATTCGTTTGCTCACTTTTGATACCTCAAGTGAACAACTTATGCTTGAAAAATCACAAGAACAAGATGGCACAAGAAATTTACTGCTTAATGTCAATGAAATCAATGCCCTCATTCAAGCTACCAGTACAAAAGCAGCAGAAGTTTTACAAAAAGGCATCTCCCCTGTTATTATTATCGTAGACCCACAACTCCGTCGCGGTGTTGCAGAAATATTTGAACGTTTTTCTTTAGATGTTATCACACTCTCTCATGCAGAAATTGATGCGAGTGCGACTTTTGAAGTACTCGGTTCGATCACTATAAACACATAAAAAGGAATACCATGCAAGATATTATCCACCACTTATCGCATATAGATTTAGATGGCTACAGTTGCCAACTCGTTATGCAGTACACTCCCTATGAAAAAGAGAACTACAATGCTAACTATGGAGCAGAAGTCAAATCAAAGCTCGAACTTATTTTAGAAAATATCAAAAAAGACAAACGCAGTGCACTCATCTTAGTTTCAGACTTAAACCTCAGTGCAGATGAGTCGCGTTGGATTACTAATGAAGTTGATAAACTCAATAAACAGCAAAAAGTAAGACTCCTCTTGCTTGACCACCATGGCAGTGGTGCACAGAGTGCAAAAAAATATGATTGGTACATGCTCGATGAGAGTCGCTGTGCGACAAAAATAGTCTACGATTATGCCAAAGAGCACTTCAAACTTGATGCCCCTGAGTGGATGGAATCCTATGTCAATATTGTCAATGCAGTAGACTTATGGAAAAAAGAGGAGCATGATAACTTTGAGTATGGGAAAGTTTGTATGCGTTTAGTTACAGAAACACGAGAACTTAATCGTGTCATGTTTGCAAATGAAGATTCCCACTATAAACTCTCACTCTTACATAAAGCAACGGAGTTTATCCATGAAAAAAATGCCGCTATCCTCTTAGATGAAAAAATACATAGCATGAAAAAAGAGTTCTTTCGAGTAGAGGAAGATAATACCCTTGACAATCTAGCCACCGACTATGTTGTCCAACTTTTAGGAAAAAAACGCAAAACACATACCATTTACTACAAGGGTTATAAAGGATTTTTAAGTTATGGTGTTGGTAACACTTCCATTGTGGGCAATGGCTTTTTAGTTGCGTTTCCTGAGTATGACTTTATTGTCGATATAAGCTACAGAGGAGCGATGAGTCTACGAGCTGACAACAAAGTGAGTGTAGCACAAATTTCTAAAGAGTGGGCTGGTGGCGGTGGACATCCAAACGCAGCAGGTGGAAGGATTATGGGCTTTAAAGAGCAGTATCGTTATGATAAAGTCAAACAACAGATAGAAGCTATCATCAATGACAAAGAGTCGCGTGCTGGAGATTTAGCCTATAAAGAAGAAGAGAACTAAAGAGTCGCTAGTTATTTAAAAAATAACGCTCTACCCCATTTGCCAAACCTGTTGCCAATCGTTTTTGGTATTGAGTATTTACCAATCTTTTGGCTTCAACAGGGTGTGTAATAAAGCCAACTTCAACAAGAACAGAAGGCATTTGAGCACCCACTAAAACCCAAAAAGGTCCCTCTCTTACTCCTGCATCTTGAACATTTTTATAATGCTTATTGAGTGAGGCTAAAGCCCCCCGCTGTAAATCTATGGCAAGTTTATTGGCTGCGACAATGTTATGAGAGTTTAAGGTACTTAAAAAGCTCTCTTTTCCATAATAATCCATCTCACTCAAATCTGCTTTATTCTCTTTAGCAGCCACACGTTTAGCTCTACTTGAGCGTGATTTTGAAAGAAAGTAGGTTTCTAAACCCTGTGCCTTTGCTGCATTTTTTAAAGAGACTGCATTGGCATGAATACTAATAAATATATCTGCATGTTTTCTATTTGCATATTTTGTTCTATTACTCAATTTTACAAAATAATCTTTACTCCGTGTCATATAGACTTTAAATCCACGGTTTTTAAGAATACTTGCCAAATCTCTTGCTATACTCAACACAACCACTTTTTCTCTATATCTTCTATAGCCAATAGCTCCAGGATCTTTGCCTCCATGTCCTGCATCAATCACAATGATTTTATTTCTATCTAAACGCACAGGGGCAATAGCTGGGTGGGAAACTTTTTTTGTTTTTTTCTTCTTCAACACTCTTTTTTGTATAGTGATAGTAAGTGTTGTTTTTGTTTTAGTGAAATTTATTTTTAATCTGTTTGTATCTTCGATAAGCAAGCGCATTGTTTTAAAATTTTGTTGCACTATTTTAATTTTATCTATCCCATTTTTTCGTAATGTTTGTGAGGCACGTAAAGCAGCATGAATATCAAAAATATACTGGTACTTTTTTCTTTTCACATCATACTTTGAAAAGTAATTCAGACTATTTTTATTGAGTGCTTTATCAAATTTTAAAAGGAGTTTTCCACTTTTCCAAGTCACCAATTTTAAATGCGAGGAAGCTTTGACAACTATTTTCTTTTTTGGAGCTGTTTTTTTCTTTTTTTTGTATGTTTTTACATACTTGCTTTTTTTTGAAAATCCATGTAACTCTTTTTCATACTGAGCAACATCTATATGCAACTTTTTACCACTTTTTACGATACCGTATAAAGCATTTTTTAAAAGTTTTTTATCATCTTGCATGAGTGCACGAAGATAAAGATTTTTATAATCATTATATGCACGAAACTGATTACTTTTGTTGTTTGATTTGAGAAATCCATTCGCCCTTTTGAGCATCTCATAATTACTGAGTGCATGCAAAGAGAAGACTATTGCAAAAAGAAGAAAAAAAGAGCGAAACATTAAAAAATCATTCGCCCTCTATCAATTTTTTCATAAGTTCTGCAACAGAAATAATCTCATTGACCCTATAGCCATTTGTCCCAGAGAAGAAAAGTCCTGTCTCTAAGTTACCTTCATAAGCATCACTTAATCTATCTGCAATACAAAAACCAACTGCTTTTGCCTCTTCCCCTCGATTACAAGGTGCCACACAATTTGAAATACACTTTATAGCCGGTCCTTCGCGTTTTGCAACTAAATGTGTCAAATTCGTCACAATCCCTTGTGCAGGGTACCCCACAGGAGACCCCATCAGCTGAATGTCATCCTCTTTGGCATCAAGTAAAACTTTTTTAAAGTTTGCATGAGCATCACACTCATAAGTTCCAATAAAACGTGTCCCCATTTGCACACCACTCGCACCTAATGCCATCATCTCTTCAATGTCTTTCTTATCCCAAACACCACCCGCTGCAAATATTGGCATATCACCCCAAAGTGCTGCTTCTTCAACAACTGGAGCCACAATATTTTCAAGTTGATACTCTGGCATTTTACACTGCTCATATGTAAAACCTTGGTGTCCACCCGATTTAGGACCCTCTACAATAACAGCATCAGGAAGTCTGTTATAGCGTTTTTTCCAGCGTTTACAAATGATTTTTAAAGCTTTTGCTGAAGAAACTATAGGTACCAATGCCACATCAGGATAGCCTTCGGTAAATTCTGGCATATTCGTAGGTAAGCCTGCTCCGGTAATAATAATATCAATACCAAGTTCACATGCATTACGCACAACATCACCATAGCCACTGATAGCATATAAAATGTTTGCGGCAAGTGGTTTATCACCTGTAATTTCTCTTGCACTTTTAATAATTGCTTCAAAGCCATCTTTTGAGTAAAAATTCACCTCACTCAGTGGACGATTGGAAACAAGCTTTCCGGCAAACTCTTTGTTTTTGTAGTACCCTGTTCCAACTGAGCTGATAACACCAAGCCCACCCTCTTTAGAGACATTTCCAGCTAACTGATCCCAGCTAATTCCAACACCCATTCCACCTTGAATGATTGGTTTTTCTATCGTATATTTTCCAATTTTTACTGCGTTAAAGCCCATTAGTTTACCTTTAATTTTGCAAATTTTCGTTTTCCAACTTGAAGTAAGTACTCACCCTGTGTCAGTTGTAATTTCTCATCAGTTACTTTTTCTTGGTTTATTTTAACACCACCTTGCTTAATATCTCGCCTTGCTTGTGAAGTAGATGGCTCAATGTTACATTCTTGCAAGGCTTTTGCTATCCAAATGGCACCTTCACATGAAAATTCTGCTATATCTGTTGGAATTTGACTTTTTGCATGGACTTTGTCAAACTCTTCTTTGGCTGCGTTTGCTGCTTCTTGTGAGTGAAAACGGGCTGTGATTTCAAGGGCTAAATCCTCTTTTACTTTTTTAGGATGTAAATTTCCCGCTTCTACAGCTGTTTTCATTTGTGCAATCTCTTCTAAAGTTTTTGTGCTTAAAAGTTCATAATAGCGCCACATGAGTTCATCACTAATGCTGAGTACTTTTCCAAACATATCATTAGGTGCATCTGTCACCCCTATGTAATTCCCAAGTGATTTACTCATCTTCTGTACACCATCAAGCCCTTCTAAAATAGGCATCATTAAAACAGCTTGTTGCTTTTTCAGATTATATGCTTTTTGAAGTTGTCGTCCCATCAAAAGATTAAACTTTTGATCCGTTCCTCCTATTTCTATATCTGATTGCAAATGCACACTATCATAACCTTGTAAAAGTGGGTACATAAACTCACTTACAGCAATAGGAGTCTGAGAAGCAAAGCGCTTTGAAAAATCATCGCGTTCTAACATACGAGCTACTGTCAAGTTTGATGCAAGTTGTAACATTCCTGCAGCCCCAAGCTCATCAAGCCATTCATTGTTATAAACAATATCTGTCTTACTCTCATCCAAAATTTTAAAAGCTTGTGTTGTGTAAGAACCAATATTTTTGACAATATCCTCTTGAGTCAGTACTTTACGTGTTGCACTTTTTCCTGTAGGGTCTCCAATCATAGCAGTAAAACTTCCTATAAGAAACTGCACACGTCCCCCATACTTTTGAAATGCCGCTAATTTTTGTAAAAGTACAGTATGTCCTAAGTGTAAATCAGGTGCAGTTGGGTCAAAACCCGCTTTGACTGTATATGTTTTTCCCTCTTCATAATAGGCTTTAAGGAGTTTTTCTATGCGCTGGCTGTCGATTATTTCAGCACAACCTCTGTTAATTTCGTTTAATGCATTTTGTATCATCTGTTTCTCTTTTTCTTAATTTATTTATAGGCATCATCTGTTCGTATGAGATGAATAATTTTTATTTTTGTATCAATTTTGGAGCTTAAAACTCCTATATTTCCTTCTTTAGACTCAAATTCAAGTTCACAATATTTTGTGTACTCTTCACTATTTTTTCCAAGTTCTATCGCACTAATATCTATTTGTAATTTAGCAAGGTGTGTTAAAAATTTTGCCAAGGCTCCTTTTTCATTATGTAAAGAAGCAATAAGTTTATATTTATACACATTTTTTCTCTCCCAACGGACAAAGACCATTGGAAGTTTTTCATCAAGATATTTTGCTGCACTTTTACACATTTTATGGTGAACATGTACTTTTGATTTATCTAAAAACCCCACAATCTGATCCCCTGTTTTAGGGTGACAACAGTAATCAAAAATAACATTGTTCACACTCGTTACACTAAATATTTCAACACCAGAAATAGTGTTTGACTTCAATTTAAAGGTATGTTTTGTCAAAAATCGACGGAATCGACTATTTTTACTAATATCTTTTTTGTATATCTCTATAACTTTTTTAAAGCGTTCTATATCTGTTGCAATAGTGCCATTGAGATCTTTTTCATGTGCTCGAAACCATTCTGCAACCCTTGAGTTGTTTAAGCCCATAGCAGTGGCTACTATGTTTAAACTCGTTTTTACATCAATCTCGCGTATGCGTGCATTACAATTGAGGCGCATATTATTTTGTGCACGCGATGTTTTAACAGCATCTATCCAAGAACAGTGTGTTTGCAAGGTATCTGAGGTAATGATTTTTACAATATCCCCATTCTTTATCTCTGTAAGTAAAGAGGCCTTACTTTTGTTGATGAGTGCTGATGAAGCATAATTACCAACTTCTGAATGTACTGCATAAGCAAAATCAAGGGCTACGGCACCACGAGGTAAAGTAAAAGGGTCACCTGATGGAGAGAAAACAGAAATATCTTCACTGTATAAATCATTTTTAATCAACTCATAAAAATCTTCTACAGACTCATTTTGATACTGCAAATTATCGAGCCAATCGAGCTTGATGTTGTTGCCGCCACTCTTATATTTCCAATGGGCTGCAACACCTAACTCTGCAGTTTTATGCATTTCAAATGTACGAATTTGCACTTCAAAAATAGCACTTTTATGAAAAACTGTTGTATGTAAGGTTTGGTAACCATTCTCTTTGGCTACAGCAATATAATCTTTGAAGCGCGAACTCAGCGGCTGAAAATGCAGATGAATAAGTCCTAAAATGTTATAACATTTGACAGCATCGGTAGTTAAAATTCTCAATGCCAAAAGGTCAAGTACTTCATCAATACTAATGCCTTTTCTTTGCATTTTTAAGTAGATAGAGTATTTATGCTTCACACGGGAAATAATCTCTATGTCATCTTCACAAAAACCATGACTTAGGAGGAGTTTTGTAATAGACTCTTTAAACTCATTGAGCCGTATTTCCATCGCATGATAATTGGTGTCGAGATAATTATCAATATGGTGTTTCTCTTCTTTAAAAAGGTAAGAAAAACTCAAGTCTTCTAAAATATTTTTTAAAAAACTAATCCCCAAGCGATGTGCAATAGGTGCATAAACGACAAGCGTCTCTTCTGCAATTCTATACTGCTTATGCTCTTGCAGGGCATCAAGTGTAAGCATATTATGAAGTCTATCACACAGTTTGACAACTAAGACACGAATATCTTGAATACTCGCTAAAAGCATTTTCCGAAATGATAAAGCAGACACAACAAGCCGTTCATTGGAAGAAGATGGAATCAACTCGGCATCACGAATTTTGTCTATTTTTGTCAAGCCCTGCACAAGATGTGCAACATCTTCACCAAAACTCTGCTCTATTTCTTCAATAGGTGTTGCTGTATCTTCCACCACATCATGTAAAAGTGCTGCCTTAACCATCGCTTCATCATTACTAATAGCAGCAACAATAGAAGCGACTAAAATAGGATGGACAATATAAGGTTCTCCACTCTTTCTTACCTGCGTTTTATGTACTTGCAAGGCATACAAATAGGCTTTTTCTAAGAGGGGTGTTTTTTCTATCTGAGAAAAAAGGTATGCTGATGCTGAGTCAATATCTCTAAGATGTTTGATCTTATCTATTTGTGCTTGGCTCAGACCCATACAGTACTACTCTATTTTCCGTTTGTTTCAAAGCCTTTGACGACAACAAGACCTTGTGCAATTTCCATAAGTGCTAAATCAGCTGCTTTGATTGTTGCAGGATCAATGTTAAGTTTACTTTGTGCACCATTTTCAAGTTCATCACATCGTGCTGCAACAGCAATAGCAATTTTATAGTTATCTAATTCTGGATTGTTATTTAAAATTTGTGCTGTAAGTTCTTCTGTTTTCATTCTCATTATTTGTTTCCTTGTGTTAAATTATTTTTGACTATTTTACAATAGAACAGTTGGCCATATTACCATTTAAAATATCTAAAAGATTTCCTTCTATAGACATATCGCAAACAATAATTGGCAGTTTATTATCTTTTGCAAGGGCTATAGAGGTGTCGTCCATGACTTTAATATGGTCTTGAAGTGCTTCATCATAGCTTAGTTCACTTAGTTTTTTGGCATCAGAAAATTTTGCAGGGTCTTTGTCATAAACTCCATCTACCTTTGTCGCTTTTATGATAACTTCTGCCCCAATTTCAACAGCACGCAGTGTTGCTGCTGTATCTGTTGTAAAGAAAGGGTTCCCTGTTCCAGCAGCAAAAATAACCACACGCCCCTTTTCTAAATGGCGTGTCGCCTTACGATTGATGTAAGGTTCTGCTATTTGTTCCATTTTTATAGCTGTTTGCATACGTACTTGTAAGCCTTGATGTTCACATGCTTCTTGCATAGCTACACCATTAATAACAGTAGCAAGCATTCCCATATAATCACCTGATGTTCTTTTGATAATACCATCTTCCGCAGCAGTAACACCACGAATAATATTACCCCCACCAATAACAATACCAACTTCAATCCCAGCACCAACAAGAGACTTAATCTCACTTGCAATATACTTTAAAATCTGAGTGTCAATCCCATGACCTGCCTCACCAGCGAGGGCTTCACCTGAAAACTTTACTAAAACACGTTTATTAGCCATTGATATGCACCTTTATATATAAAAATCCGTGAATTATACAGAATCATCGCTTTATATCTGCTTTTATAGACAATACCCCAAAGAAAAAAAGAGAACAATTACTCACATATAAAAAATTATAAAATTTAATCTACAGTATAAGCTTATATTAATATTTATTCTATTATAATTTCGCTCAAGTTCAAACATTAACTGAACTAATAATTAAAATAAATTTTATTAAAATATTAAGGATATATTATGGCAACAACAAATACAGAAGAAAAAGTAGCAAAAAAAGTAACTCCAAAAGCAGAGAAAAAAACAGCAGCTCCAAAAGTTGAGAAAAAAGTAACTGCAGCAAAAAAAGTTGAAGAAAAAGTTGAAGTAACTGCAACAAAAGTAGCTGACTCAGTAAAAGAAACTACAACAAAAGTAACTGATTCTGTAAAAGATACAGCAACTAAAATTGCAGATGCTGCAAAATCAGGAATTGATACAGTAAAAGATACTTATACTGATGCAGAAACTGCAATTAAAGATGCAAGAGTAAGTGGTAATGCAAGAGCGAAAAAAATCTTTACAGCAATCTTTGATGACAAAGCAAACGATGTAGTTGTTGATTTTGTTGGTTACATGGGTGAAGCAACAGCAGTATGTTCAAAAATCATGTGTTCTCCAATGACAGTTCCAGCAGATAAAGCAAATACTCTTTACAAAAAAATTACAGCATAGTTTGTAACACACTCTTTATTAAAAACATAAATTTAACAGGTAGTGTTCAATAATCTGTGTCAGCATCGGATAATTCCTAAAATTATATCATAAATCTAAAGCATCATCCAACCTGCCATCAAAAAAGATGGCAAGTTGAGAGATGGTAAGTGACCAGTTACGAATTGGCATAGTCCACTTTTGTTGAGC
>WFQD01000257.1 GCA_015487265.1 Sulfurimonas sp.
ATATTTTGACTCTCATGTTCTATCACTAAATGTTTATAATTTTTATGATGATGTTGAATAAGTTTATAAGCTAAATTGTTTTCAAAGTTAATTTGAGAAGGTTGGGAAGAGAAAAAATTACCAAAAGAGGATCCACGATGGTGAGCAAGTGCTTCTAAATCTATCATATTTTCAAGATTTTGAAGTAAAATGGTTTTTCCTGAACCAGTATAGCCACCTAAAATAAGTGTTTGAGAATCAGCACTAATTTTCAAAGACTCTTGCATTAAAAAATTTCTAAAAGCCTTGTAACCCCCTTGAAGTCGAGTTATATCTATACCAACTTCTTCTAACCAAGTTTGAGAAATTCCTGAACGCTGTCCTCCACGAAAACAGTATAAAAGTGCATCAGGATTTTCTTGTAGATAGACTTTCCATTTTTCAATTCTCTTCTGTTGTCCCTGCGTTTGTATAAGTTTTTCTGCAAGTGCAACTGCTGCTGCATTTCCTGCTTCTTTGTATTTTGTTCCAACTAAATGACGCTCTTCATCTTCTAAAATAGCAATGTTTGTTGCATTTTTAAAAGCTCCTTTACTAAACTCTACAGGAGCGCGAACATCTAAAAGTGGCGTTTCATTTAAAACAATAGAGAGAAAATCATCTGTCAGTTTCAAAACTAAACAACCTCTACTAAGAACTCTGTTTGTTTAAGTGTTTGACCGATACTCTCTAAATCAAGTCCCTCTTTTTTGGTAATTGCTAAAAATTCAGCAACACTCTCTTTACGAACAACACATAAGAGACCACCAGAAGTTTGTGCATCGCATAAAATATCTTCTTGTTTTTGTGTCATAGGTGCTATTTTTTTGCCATAACTTGCAAAGTTTCGTCTTGTTCCTCCAGGAACACAACCCATTGCTAAGTATTTATCAACATTTTTTAAAGTAGGCACTTTGTCAAACTCTACTCTCGCACTAATACCACTTCCTTCACAAATTTCACTCAAGTGTCCTAACAAACCAAAACCAGTAACATCTGTTATAGCAGTAACTCCTTCAAGCAAAGAGATTTCTTGACCAATTTTGTTGAGTGTACACATTGCTTCTACTGCTATATCTATATCTCCATCAGCAATTTTTCCCTGTTTTTGTGCCGTTGTTAATATACCAATGCCTAGAGGTTTGGTTAAAAAAATTTCACAATTTTCTGTTGCAGTATCGTTGCGTTTGAGGTTTTTGTTCTCTGCTAAACCTGTTACTGCCAAACCAAAAATAGGTTCAGGAGAATCTATACTATGCCCACCAGCAAGAGGAATTCCAGCAGCTTCACACACAGCACGACCACCCTCTATCACTTCACGACCTATTGCTGCATCAAGTTTATCTATAGGCCAGCCAAAGATAGCTATTGCCATTAAAGGTTTTCCACCCATGGCATAAATATCGCTAATTGCGTTTGTAGCAGCAATGCGACCAAAGGTAAAAGGATCATCCACTATCGGCATAAAAAAATCAGTAGTACTCAGTACAGAAGTTCCATTACCTAAATCAAATGCAGCGGCATCATCTTTCGTATCATTGCCAACGAGAAGCTGTGAGTAGGGAATATGTTCACGATTACTTTGTAAAATGGTATCTAAAAGTTTTGGAGAAATCTTGCACCCACAGCCTGCACCGTGAGAGTATTGGGTTAGTTTTATATTTTTCATACTATAATCATAACCTTATAGACTAAAAAAAAGGTAAAAGATGCAAAAAAACAGCATAAAAATCCCAAATTATAAAACACTCACATTGACAAACATTGTTTTAGATTATAACGGAACGATTGCAAAAGATGGAATTTTAAAAGAAGAAGTAAAACAAATTTTACCAAAACTTACACAAAAATACAGTGTGCATATTATTACAGCAGATACTTTTGGAAGTGTGCAAAAAGAGCTTGAAGGTTTTGATGTTTTTGTTAATGTTTTACAAAGTAGTAATCACACACTAGAAAAATCGGAGTATATACAAAGCCTCAATGCAAAAGAGTGTGTAGCCCTAGGCAATGGTGCTAATGACACTCAAATGTTACAAAGAGCAGCCATAGGCATAGCAATTTTAGGAGAAGAAGGGTGCAGTTTTCAAACCTTACAAGCAAGTGATATTGTGTGTAAAAGTATAAACGATGCACTCGAACTTTTTTTAAATGAAAAAAGGCTTATAGCAACTTTGCGGGTGTAAAATATTTTATTTCATAAAAGAAAAAAGCCAAAGAG